>CANFVB010000071.1 GCA_947450355.1 Bacteroidota bacterium | reverse complement strand
CCCGAAGCTGCAAGCCGTCTTTATCGACTAAAACGCCCAATTCTTTCTTGATAACAATCAATTCGTTCAATGCCGAAACCAAGAAATGTCCAGATCCCACCGCTGGATCACATATTTTTATATCGTTGATCAACCCATTAAATTGTGCCTTGTCTTCCTTTTTATAATGGTGGTAGCAATAGGCTTGAACATCCTCAAAACTTTGAAAACCCTCTTTTTCGGGAGCCAAAGGACTGAATTTTTCTACCACAGCACGCCGAATCGTTTCCTTGCACATGTACATCGTGATGAAACTGGGCGTAAAAAAAGAACCGTCTTTGTAACCATTTATTTTTTCGAATATCAATCCCAGCACCGAGGCATTGATCAGGCGTTTGTTTTCTTCCTGAATGTCCTCGCCGCCTTCGCTCGTAAAATCATACGCATCCAGGAACGAAAAGAAATAGTCCAAGGTGTTTTTGCCACCCGTGTTTTTCTTGCCTTGATTGTCCTTGATTACTGTTGCCGAAAGTAGCGGCAATGGAATATTATCTTCTAATTGTGCGATGAAAAAAGTGTCGTGTTCTAAATCTGTAGGTTCAAAAAGAGAACTGTTCAGGTACGGAATTTTTGCAAAAAGCGTCTTCACTCGGTCGATGCGTTCCTCTGGTTTTCGTGCCAATACCTGAAAAAACAAGCCGTTCAGGTTGTCATAATCCTTTATCAAATCGGAATTCAGGAACGAATAGCTTCGGTCGCCTTTGTGGTAGGTGATCAATTGTGCTTCTAATAATTTTAGAAACAAAATGCGGTTGACCCAAGTAATAACAAGCTCTAAGGCAATATTAAACAGTTTTTCGTCGTAGGTGTCGCCATATTGTTTGGCATTTTGCAAACGCGAAACTTTGTCTAAACTGTCCAATTGTACAATGGCGTTTTCCAGCAACGAACCTGGGTTTCTGTCGCCCAACTTGTGCCGTTGAATCAGTTTTTTGCCGCCGTCTTTTATTTCGGTCAAGCCAATGATATGCAGGAGTTCGCCATAGAAATTCTTGTCTAAGGAGTTGCTATCGTTTGCAAATGACAATTTCAGTAAATGCTCTGGCGAAAGCAATTTGTATAGTGCCACCAATGGTTTATCGTCCTCCTTATCCGAATTTCGTAGGGCTTTGTCGTACTTCCGAATGTCGAAATAGGCAAATTCTACCGTATGATGCAACGCTTCGAGGAATGGTTTTGCAATATCATTATAGAAAAAATCAGTTTTCTTGCTCGACAAACGTCCTTCTTCAAAATCGACAAATTGTTTTACAAAGGCTTTGTTTTCGGCAAATAACTTGTTGAATAACTGCGCATCAAAAACAAACCATTCGTAGATATTCGTTACCACAAGATGTTTTAACTCGGTGTTTTTATGGGTGATGCGTTCCCGCAAATAATACAAAACCAGTTCTTGCAGGGCTTTTCCGTTGAGGTTGGCAGCCGTAATCATTTCGGATTTATTGCTGGGCGATTTTGCCTCAATGATAACGGCAACGGGAGTTGTAGCATCTTTGCCGTTATGAATCACCAAGTCGTTGCGTCCCTTAGTATTCACTGAATAGTTGGGGTCGTAATAGGTTTTCTTCAGGAAATCAATAACAAGGTTTTTATGAAATTCCTCGGTTTCTTTTTCGTTGATGGAGTTCAGAATCTGAATAAGATTCACTTTGAAGCATTCGAGGGGTTCCCGATTGGCTTTGATTTTCAAAAAGGCTTTGTTGAGCGCTTTTCGAGGTTCGAGTAATTGTAGGACCATTGATTAGCATAGAATAAATTTGAGGGAGATTAATAAATAAGTGTTGTTTCTAATTTTAATTTTTGCGCTTGTAATACTTTTTCAAAGCTATGGTAAAAAAGTGTTGGTATTACAAAGTGTTTAAAATATGTTATTTTATTTGTTTAATCGGGGATTTGGGGATTAGTCTAATGAAAAGGTAACAATTCAATAAAATCCGATATAAAAATCAAGTTATAGACTCCAAACTTATAATTATAGCCTCAGAGTATCTAATTATAATGTTCGAGTATCTAATTATAGTGTTTGAGTATTTAATTATAGTGTTTGAGAATAAAACAGTACGCTAATAATGTAAACCCGATTGGTAGTATAATGATGCTTTTTTTGAAGTTCAGCGCCTAAATCGTACGAAAGCTAAAAACAAAAAACCCTAATAACTTAATTAATAAGTTATTAGGGTTTTTATTAGCAGAGAGAAAGGGATTCGAACCCTCGATATGTTGCCATATACACGCTTTCCAAGCGTGCGCCTTCAGCCACTCGGCCACCTCTCTATTTTGGTTTGCAAATAACTAAAAAAAAAGTCGGTTATGAAAGTTAAAACTTAGATTTTATGATAATTCTCCTCGAATTGATGTTTCAAATATAGTTTTGAAAACATTAGAGGCTACATTTTGCCCTAACATATACATTAATTTCGTAATTGCTGCTTCTGTAGTAATGTCTTTTCCTGAAATTACCCCAATTTTCTTAAGCAGTGTGCTTGTTTCATAGTGCCCCATACTCACGCTTCCGCCGGAACATTGCGTGACATTTATAATGTGTAAGCCACTTTTAATTGCTTTTTTAAGCAGCGAAATAAACCATTCATCCGTTGGTGCGTTTCCTGAACCATACGTTTCTAAAACAATTCCTTTGAGGTTTGGAATATTTAATATGGCAGCCAAAACCGTATCGTTGATTCCAGGAAACATTTTAATTACCGCTACATTATTATCTAAAGTGGTATTTATTTTAAGTTTTTTAGTACCTGATTTAGGTAATAAGAAAGGCGTATTTATTTTCAAATGCACACCCGATTCAGCCAATTCAGGATAATTTGGTGATGCAAAAGCATTGAAATGTTCGGCATTTATTTTTGTAGTTCTATTGCCACGGTATAATTTATATTCAAAATAAAGTCCAACTTCAGTGATTACCGCTTTGTTTTTAGATTGTAAGGAAGCAATTTGAATTGCCGTAATAAGATTTTCTTTGGCGTCTGTTCTCAAATCACCAATTGGCAATTGCGATCCCGTAAAAATTACAGGTTTATTCAGGTTTTCAAGCATAAAACTCAATGCTGAAGCAGAATACGACATCGTATCCGAACCATGCAAAACTACAAATCCATCAAAAGAAATATAATTTTCTTCAATTATTTTAGCGATTTTAACCCAATGAATCGAATTCATATTGGATGAATCCATAGGTTTTTCAAATGAAATAGTTTCTATCTCACAATCCAACTGCTTTAACTCTGGGATTTTATTTAATAATTTACTGAAATTGAAAGCCTTCAAAGCACCCGTCTCAAAATTTTTCATCATACCAATGGTTCCACCAGTATAAATCAAAAGTATTTTGGCTTTAGAAAACATCAGAAAACTTCATTTTATTGACCACTGGATTGGCATACATTGCTAAGAAATTTTGTAACTCAATGGGATTTGAATTGTCAATTCGCATCTCTAATCTTCGTTCAAAAAGTAATTTTTCGTTTTCTGAATACAAATGAGCATGCTCGTTGGTTTTGTTCAAAATATCATACGCAATATAATTGGTTGGCCACAATTTGTAACTTTTCAATATTGATTCGTCAATGGTTTGTGCCAACGCTTGAATTTGTTTATTTGAGTTTTCAAATTCAGTTGCAATAGCATCTAACTCGGTATCGAGAATTTTTCCAACATGAATATGAATGCGTTTTTTCTGCCCCATAATTCCACTTAAAAGCGTCATGAAATCCTCGTTTTTTTCTTTAACGTAAACTTCATTGTTGGCTTCAGCTAATAACTGTGGAATTTTTAAAGCATCCGTAGGATCATATTCATAAGAAATGGAAACAGGAACAATCTTAATTTTCTTAAAATAATCCATCAAATTTTCTTCGTCTGAACCCATTGCAAGCATTTTTAAAACACCTGGATGTGTAGCATCATTTCCATCTTTTGTACGTCCTTCTCGCTGTGCAATCCAAACAGATCTATTTTCTCGCAATATTAATTGAGCAATATATTCTGCCAATAATTTTGAACTTTGCAATAATTCTCTTGGTGACAAACCTCGTTGAACTAGAAAATTTCTGTTCATCTTTGCCAATGTATTCATGAATGCTTTTTTTACCAAATTGTCGCCAATTGCAGAAGCAGTCATTACCAAGCCATTATCAAACAAACAGGCATTTAGTAGTGAAGTGTCTAAAATAATATCCCGATGATTGGATATAAAAAGGTAAGATGTGTTTTTTTCTAAAGTTTCAAATCCTGAAGTTGTTAACCCTTCCGAACTCTTTTCTAATACTTTTTTAAGAGAGTGGTAAATGAAATTACATTGAAAATCTCGAATAGAATGTGTTTTTCTGAGTTGTTCTTTCCAAACGGCATCTTCAACTTCTGGAAATGTAAAATTCATTAATGCCTTCATCATCGGATGGTTCACTGTATCTTGAATGGCTGCATTTATTTCAGCATCATAAAAGGGTCGTATTGAATCGAATTTTGACATTTAGTTTTAGTTTTATTCACAAAAGAACGAAATTTTTATTGATTTCATTCTTATTATATGATTAAATCCCAAAAATGGTTTTGGAATTTTCGGTGGTTTGCGTTGCTATTTCTTCAGATGAAACCCCATAAAGTGACGCTAATTTATCGACAACATTCACAATATAGCTGCTTTCATTTCTTTTTCCTCGAAATGGAATCGGTGCCAAATAAGGAGAATCGGTTTCTAAAACGATGTGTTTCAACTCGATTTGGTTGATAAACTGATCTATTTTTCCGTTTTTGAAAGTTACCACGCCGCCAATTCCGAGTTTCATATTATACGAAATGGCTTGTAATGCTTGCTCATAAGTTCCAGAAAAGCAATGAAAAATACCAAATAAATCTTCTGATTTCTCCACTTCCAAGATTTCAAATATTTCATCAAAAGCATCGCGACAATGAATAACGATTGGTAATTTATTCTGTTTTGCCAATTGAATTTGCCTTCTAAAAGCAAGTTGCTGTTCCTTGAGATGGGTTTTATCCCAATACAAATCAATTCCGATTTCGCCAATAGCCACAAATTTTCTAGAAGCCAATTCCTGTTCTACAATTTGCAATTCTTCCAGATAATTATCTTTCACATACGTTGGGTGCAAACCCATCATCAAAAACACATTTTCAGGATAATTGGCTTCCAAAGTATACATTTTTTGAATGCACGAAGAATCAATTGCGGGAATAAAAAAACGAGTTACACCAGCATTTATGGCACGTTGCATCATTTCGTCACGGTCAATGTCGAATTCTTCTGAATATAAATGGGTGTGCGTATCGGTGATTATCATCTTACTAAATTGAGCGTTGCAAAGTTAGCGTTTTGATTGGTTTGAATACAATTTGCAAACGAAAAATACTTTTAATCGTTAAAATATGAATGTCTATTTTGCTTTGCTAAACTAGAGAAAGTAGGTAGAACATTCCGTTGCAATACTTCGTCAAGTTACGCTTCCCTATACTAGTCTGTAGGCAATTCACTGCAATACTTCACGCAAAATAGACAACTTAGACTATTGAATTTTTAGACCTCTTAAATTCCCAGAAACAACTAATAACAGAGTTTACAATTAAAACTTTCATTCTAAGGAAATTCGCAATCTTGTAATCATTTTCTTGTTTTTGTGGTTACGAAGTTGAGATACTTCACAATGCAATCGTGACTTTTAAGAATGTTTAATTTTGAAGGAAAACTCTGTAGAGCAGGGAGCAAAACAAAACTAGATACCAAAGTGTAGGGTTTTTATGTGTTTAATAGCTTGAATTATTAAATTTGAAAACAAATAATTATTTTGTAATCTTTACAAAAAATAACTACATCAAAGAATGAAAAATTTTACACTTGCAATAATTATAGGACTTTTAATAAATACCCTTTCCTGTTATTCCCAAACAGAAAAAGAAAGTATCAATGATTCTTGGAAACAATTTACTGGTGATATAAAAGATGCTGAGAAGGTTGATTTTAATGACAAATCTTGGCAAACAGTTAATCTTCCTCACACTTGGAACGCTGTGGACGCATACACTGAAAAAAAATATTACAGAGGCATTGGTTGGTATCACAAAAACCTAAATCTGACCCAAAAGCATTTAGGAAAGAAAATCTTTATCCATTTTGAAGGAGTGTTTTTGAAGGCAGATGTGTACGTTAATGGAAAATTTGTAGGGGAACATAAAGGCGGATATACTGCTTTTTCATTTGATATTTCTAACTTCGTTTCTATTCCTGGAAATAACACCATAGCAGTAAAAGTGGACAGTAGCAAGGACTTAAATTTACCTCCTATTTCTGGCGATTATACTATGTTTGGTGGGATTTATAGAGATGTTTATCTTATTTCTACAAATGAGGTACACTTTGATAAAATGAACTTTGGAAGTAGCGGCGTTTTTATAGAAACACCATTAGTAAATGATAATGCCGTCACTGTTAAAGTTAGAGGGTCAATTTCCAATCAATCTAATGAAAACAAGAATTTAATAATCATCTCAAAAGTTATTGATAAATCGGGTGCCGTTATTACCGAAATAAAATCAAAACTTAAACTTGCAGCTGGAGCAAATGGAAATTTTGAACAGCTTTCAAAAGAAATCAAAAATCCCAACTTATGGTCAACTGATAATCCCTATTTGTATACTGTTGAAACGTCTGTCCTTTCTGATGACAAATCAAAAACGGCTTTTGATTTCATGAATCAGCCACTTGGATTTAGATGGCTTTCATTTAATGCTGACACTGGATTTTCTTTAAATGGAAAATACTTAAAACTAATAGGAGCTGCCCGTCATCAAGATTATATGGGATTGGGTAATGCATTAGACAATGACTTACAAAGAAGGGATGTTGAGTTATTGAAAGCTATGGGTGGCAATTTTATTCGCGTGAGCCATTATCCGCAAGACCCTACTATAGTTGAGATGTGTGATAAGTTAGGTATATTAGTATGGGAAGAAACACCACTTGGCAATACCTTTTACGATAATGAAGATTTGAAGGCAACCTGCGTTAGTAGCTTAAAAGAAATGATTAGGCAGAATTATAATCACCCAAGTATTATCATTTGGGGGTATATGAATGAAGTAGGACTTGCAACTTCAAAACTGGCGGATAAAGAAAAGAAAAAAGAGATTTATGAAATTACAGCCAAGTTTGCAAAAGAATTAGAGAGTGTTTTACGTTCAGAAGATAAAACTCGTCTTTCAACAATGGCTTTAAATTCCGGAGGTACTGGCTACTATAAAGAGTATGGATTTTCAAGTTTGCCAAACACAATTGGATGGAACACCTATTATGGATGGTACAAAGGAAAGTTTGAAGACTTTGGCGTTTTCATAGATAAAGTGCACAAAGAGTCTCCCGAAATAAATAGTATAATCAGTGAATATGGAGCAGGAAGTGACCAGCGATTGCATAGTTTGAACCCAGAACAATTTGATTTCAGTATGGAATGGCAACAGCTTTACCATGAATCGTATTTGAATCAAATATTCAGTCGGAAATTTATTGCTGGAGCCACGGTTTGGAATTTTATTGATTTTAATGCTGCGGGTCGTCAAGAAAGTACGCCACGCATTAACAACAAAGGATTGCTCTATAATAACCGTACCCCTAAAGATGTTTATTTTTTATATCAGGCGTGGTTGGTTAAAAACCCAATGCTTCATATTGCAAGTCGAGATTGGCTAATTAGAAAAGGGATTCAGGCAGAACCAAACGACACAACAGTTTCTCAACCTGTTAAAATATATTCTAATATTGACAAGGTTGAATTATTTTTAAATGGAAATTCAATTGGAGTTCATAGCATAAAAAATGGCTTTTCTGTTTGGGATGTTCCTTTTACAAATGGTACTAATTTTCTATTGGCAAAAGGAGAAAGCGCAAACAAAATTTATGAAGACGCCCTGCAAATTGATTTTGAAATAGTCCCAGCAATTCTTAATCAAGTTAAAGGCAAAGATTTTGAAATTGCTGTAAATGTAGGTAGTAATTGTTTTTTTACTGACCCTATAAATAATGTTACTTGGATGCCAGACCAACCCTACAAATCTGGCGGTTTTGGTTATGTAGGTGGTGAAATATATAGACCCGTAGAAGGTAAAATAGGACATCAATCGGAAGTTTTTCAAACGCGTAATGTTCCTTTATATCAAACATTTAGATATGGATTGAGCGACTATAAATTTGACGTTGCAGACGGTGAATATGAGGTTGAATTGCATTTTGCTGGATACGGAAATAAGTTGTCAAAATCGATTTATGATGTGAGTGAATCCGAAGAAAAGGGTAAAGAAACGGATCAATTTAATGTCTTTTTAAATGGTACTATGGCACTTGAAAATTTTTGTCCAGAATTACAAAATGGCGCATTAAATGCCGTATATAAAACATTTGTTGTTCAGGCAAAAAATTTGAAAGGGCTAACAATTTTATTTGAAAAATTGAAAGGAAGTCCATTTATCAATGCCATAAAAGTTAGAAGATTGAATTAAGGTAGTATTTCAATCTTGCGTTTTTCTATAATTTTATCTATCTGAAGTATCGTATCATTTCTCCAAGTTGCATCTACAATAAATAGTATTTCTCTATTTTTCTTTGTGCCATTTGGGAAAAAATAAACCTTTTGTCCAACATCTAAACTTACCCCACTGTTTGATTTAGGGTTTAAATTAGGATTCATAACACCCGGAATATTTAACGGGATAGATTTGAAAGACCCATTATGGAAAGTCATCGGTATATTTTGCGCATTTAAGTTAGCAAAAAAGAAACTAAACATTAGAGATAAAAATATTTTTTTCATTTACAGTTGATTTGTAGTTTTAATCAAAACTATAAATATATATTTTGAAACCATTTCTTATTAACAAATAATTATAAGTAAAAAACAAAAAAGACCTTACATCGCTGTAAAGTCTTTTCTTTATTAGCCCACTCTTCTGAACAAAATGAAATTTGACGAAATCAACAACTCCTTTTTGACCTAAATTAGCGACAAAATAAGTGGCTTACTTTTTATTTTTTTAAAACTTCATTTAAGAAGATTTTCATGTGTTCCCAGGAACGTTTGGCTGCTTTTTCATTATAAGCCGCACCTTTTGAATTGTCTGTTCCCGCTTCAGGATTGGTAAAAGAATGCACCGCATTCGCATAATAAATCATTTGCCAATCTGCTTTGGCGCTTTTCATTTCTTGTTGAAAACCAGCCACTTCTTCTTTTGATTCATAAGGATCATCGGCTCCATGACAAACTAATACGGGGGTCGTTATTGGTTCTAAAGTTCTTGTTGCATCTCTTCCCAATCCACCGTGAAAGGACACAACACCTCTTAGATTCAAATGACCTCGTGCAGATTCAAGTGCTCCAGTTCCGCCAAAACAATAGCCAATAACTACAATATTATCAGGATTTGCTCCAGCAAGAATTAATTGTTTCAACGCCAAAGAAATACGTTTTTGATATTCCAAGTAATTCGTTTTATAATATCCTGCTTTTTGTCCTGCTTCAGAATAGTCTTTTGGGTAATTCCCTTCTCCATAAATATCAGCTACAAAGGCATAATATCCTAATTTAGATAGATTTTCAGCAGTGTCTTTAGAAAGTGTATCAATTCCCATCCAAGCCGGAAGTATAAGTATTCCTGGTTTTTGTTGACTTGTTGCTTTTGGCTGAATACTAAAACCGTTCAAAACTTGTGTGCCATCATTATATTTTACAGGTTTCAACTGAGCAAAAGAAGTGATAGAATAGCAAAGTAATGCTATAAATAAGTAATTTAAATTTTTCATAGGGTTGTTTTTTTACAAATATCAGAAATTACCAAACAAAGACCTATTTATATTTCTTAAACATTTATTTAAAATTATTTAAATGGAAATAAATAATAATCTCGAACATTATTTATTGTGGTTTTTCAGAAATTTAAAGTGCAAATCCATTTATAAAAATTATTACAGAACAAATAAATCGTTCCAATAGTAGGAATTTACTAATCCATCGGCTATAAAAATCATTTCCTACTGTAAAATTTTATAAAAGATGTACGGAAATTACTAAAAAGATGTACGACTCTTATACAAAAGATGTACGGCTTTTATATAAAAGCCGTACATCTTTTTAGTTTATATTCCGCACAAAATTATTTTATAGTAAGGTAACCGTTTTTTTGTACTGCAGTTGTATTGAAAAAAACATGAAAATTAATCTAAATGCGATAACCTTTTCAAATAGCAACGAAAAATCCCGTTTAGTATCAACTAAACGGGATTTTATATTTTTAAATAATTGAAAGCTTTTACAATTCAAACGCTTTTTTAGGATTGTTG
>CANFVB010000070.1 GCA_947450355.1 Bacteroidota bacterium | reverse complement strand
TTTTACTGCTTTAGGCTGATTAATCATATATTTAAATGTGCGTTAGATACACTATAAATATACTGATTATCAGCTTATTAAACTAATTTTTTGAAAGATATTTCTTTCTTTTTTACACTCCTTTTCAACCCTTGATTCGCATTACTACTAAAAACGCCTATTTTTTATCAATATAAAACTTATACTGTTTTAAATCAGCAAAAAAATAAATAGTAAAATGATAAACACATCCTACACACTTCATAAAATTCTTTCTAGTAAAATATAGTAGTGAAATTAAAGAACTACAATAGGGGAAAACAAAATGACTTGACCGTTTAAATAAATCAAAAAGGTAAGTTGATTATAAAAAGCTCAAAAAATGCCATTTCAATTATTTGATATGTAAAATATACGGCTACTAATAAGATAGCAAACAGAATTAATGCGAATACACCTGCACCTTCGCCTCCCATTCTAAAAAGTGCTCCAAATAATAATGGATAAATTACAAAAAGCACAATTATTCCGAGAATAGATATAACTAGTATTCCCATACTGCCCGCCCAATTTAATGTAAAAAAACTAATTTCTTTTCTATCAGTTAATTTGGAAGAGAAGTAAACTTTTTTGATGGTACTATTTTCATCAATATAAATTCCTTTTCTCCAATTTGAGTTTTCATAATTATCATCCACTAGTAGTTCATCACCATTTTTTAGTTGACTAATTACATTGTACTTTTTTCCCGGACCAGACCTAAGATTTAATTTTTTAACTAATATGCTTGATAATTTTAAATTGTTTGAAATAGATTTATCATTCAAATCCCAATCGAAAGTTAGGTACTCATTTCCATTTATTTTTTTTACAAAAATGGTATCTATAATTTTAGTTCCTGATATAAAGTTTCGCTTACTTTTAAAGTAAGCTAATAATTCTTCGTTACTATTACTACAATTCAAAGTTACTTTGTAGCTTTCTTCATTTAATTTTTCAATTGTTTCAATATCAAATGATAGCAATTTGTTTTTGCTAATGAATCGCTGTTCAAAAGTATATAGGTTTTTATGGTCTTCAGGCCAAATGTATTTTGAAGCCGATGAAGTTTCACCTGCGTTTAATCTATTGAAAGTTTTCTTTATGTTTCTTTCGTTAGAATCACATGAAATAAATACAAATGATAATAGTGCTAGGTAAATTAAATTTTTCATTTTTTTATATATGCTATTAAAATCGAACAATAATATGAATTGGTTTTGTGAATTTCAATCAAATCAGTTTATTCATTATCAAAGAATCTTTCTTCAAAATTTTTTGGTTTGGGTTTTGGCTTAGGTTTTTCTCCTAAAATTGCTACAGGATCAATTCCCATTATTTTTAAATAATTTCTTCTTTTATCATCCCAAATTTCGGCAAGCTTTTTACATTTAACATCAGCACCCACAGTAGTTGAAACATATTCCCATTTCATTTGTATGCATATAAGCTTAGCACGCTCCGTGTTTTTTTCGGAAATGGATTTATTTAATTCGATCTCTAAGGTTTTTAATCTTTCGATTTCAGTGTCAATATTTTTTTGCTCACAACTAGATAAGGATAGTAGCATTGCAAGACCAAATAACAGCGATTTTAAAAATGAATAATCTGATTTTTTGTTTGAAAAAATTAAATTGAGTTTTTTATTATATTCAAGTCCAAATTTTAATGGGTATTCAGAAAGTATTCGCATTAGTTTTATTTATAAATTAATGTCCAATTCATCAATTGCATTTTCAATTTCAAGTCCTAATCTTCTTTTACTCCAGTCATCAATTCTTCCTATAAAACCCGACAAAATTATTTTAAAAGTATGATTATTGAATGTAGATTCATAACAACCAATTTGTTTGCTTGTTTTAATTGACGAATCGTCTGGCACAAAAAAATTGAAAATTGTTTCAGATGTATAAGAACCATTACAAATTAAAAGTAATGGTTTATGTTCTAATAGTTGGTTTTTTAAATGTTCAAAACAGTTACTAACGATTTCTTTCATCTCTTTATTTGAAAGTCTATTTGAAGTAATAGGATGTATTGGCGGAAACTCAGAAGAACCACATTTTACCAAATCTGTATGAGCTGTTTTTGAATTTTTACTCTCCCAGTTATCATAAAGTTTTTTTGAAACTTTTTTAAAATCTTTGAAGTAATTGTGTTGATTGGGATTAAAATTTCTTAAATCTTCAAATGAATGATTAAAAATTTCATCTTGAGTTGTTTTTGGATTTAATCCTATAATCCATATTTTGGCATCTAAATTTCCTTCTATAAAATCTGCTGGAGAGTTTAAATTAGTGTTTTTATATTCTAATCCAAATTTTGAGCATTTATTGCATATCATCATTTAACTATTTTTATATTAATTTAAGATTGAATTTATTTAAAATTTCTCGATTGTTCAATTATTATTTGAATGAATCACAAATTTCATAAAGTGCTGTTATAGTTTAGTTTTATTTTCTTGGTAAATTTTGATAAGAATTTTTACGTTCTTCATCTGTTAATTCAAGCGCTTTTTGTGCTCTTATTACTAAAGACCATTCTTTATCAGACATATTATTTTCTAGATCGTCTTCTTGGCTAACCCAACCCATTCTTTGCATATAACCCATAGTTTTTATTTTCCAATCTTTTCCACAGCCTCTGAGTGCTTTACAGGCTTCATCAATAATTTTTTCTCCACTGCCTAATTCCTCTCTCTTAGCATTAAAATCTGCCCATAGTATATTTATATTTTCGGCTTTTCTTATAGTGTCTAAATAACTATCTTCTGCTGGAGTTGCCCATTTTTCAGCTCCTTCTTTTCTATCTTCAACTGCCATTACCCATACAATGTGAAGCATTGCATCATGTTTGTACATTTCTTGATTTGCCATAATGATTTTTACGTAGTCGTCACTTTTTTTAATTAAGTTTCGTTTATTAACATCTATTTTTATTTACTTCCAATCACCTCCGCGAAAGCTTTCGGTTTCTGTCTTGTTTTCACAACCTTTACATCGTGTAGAAGAAAACATACCTCCGCCATCAACACAATCCTTACACAATGGTCCACATGTGGAACAAACATTTCTTACATCACCAGTAGACCATGACAAAATTTTATCTTTTACAATTGTTCCACAGTTCCCGCATTTATAATCTTTATCAGCCATAATTTTAATTTTTATTAGTTATCTTGATTTAATTCTATTTATTTCTTCCTTTAATGATGTTATATTTCTTTTAACATTCTCTATATCTCTATTGTAATCCACTATTTAATTTTTTAAAAATTTAGTTGTCCCCTCAATACTATCACGGAACCTACTTTTTTCAAGAGGACTTTTAGCATTTTTTAACCATTCTTTGTTATTCTTGATTTGGTTTTTGCTATTGTCTTGCATTCTCTGCTTTTGTTGCTTAATATTTTCGATGTCGTTTTTCTTTCTTTCAATATCTCTTTTCTTTGATTCAATTGAACTTTTTTGTGAGTCTGTTAATGCCATTTTTTTGTTTTTTTAAGTTATTTAATTTATTATCTGTTATTTCTATTAAAATTTTATAAGTTAATTTTGAAGCCATTTGTTAAAATAATATTTTTTTTGCTAACGTTTGTAGGCGCGTAAGAGTCATAACCATAATTTATACTATTAACAAACTGTAATTTTGAAGTGATGTTAAATGCTAAAGCGGTTTGACTTGAAATTCTATAATCTTCCCAAAGGTTAATATTGGGTTGGTAATAGACCACGGAGGTAAATTCCAATGTTTTTGCCTTGTTTTTTATGGATAATGATAAGTAATTAGAAAGTCTTTGATAACTCATTGTATTTGTATCATCAGATGTTTTTTCAAATTCTTGCATTAATAAACTTCCAATGTAAAAAACAGTTTTTTCTGATTTATTTATTTTATATCTAGGTCCAATTCCAATTAAATTACGGCTTTCAATACCCAAAATTTTGTTGTATTGGTATTGAGTAAATGCTTCTATTCTGAGTTTTTTGTTGAGCTTTCTGTTGTATCTAAAATGAATTAAACCCGAATTTGAAAGTTGTTCCCCATTTGCCAATGAATAATCAATATTTCCAAGAAGAAGGAAGTAATTTTTTAAATCCTTTGTTTTGTGTTGATAGATTCCTGAAAAGTTCACCAACGACAATTCTTCATTGTTATTATTTTGGTAATTATACTGCAAGTCTAAAACCGTAATTGTTCTTACACTATCACTTTGAATACGCTGGTTTTCAATATTAACAAGTTGTCCATAAGATAATGTATGAACTATTATTAAAGAAAATAACCAAAAAATTCTTTTCATTACTTGTAGTTTAAGGTCAGAAATTCTTTAAATTCAGTGTAATTTAATTCTTTAGAAACTTTGAAAGCGATTTTTTGTTTCTTAACATCTTTAACTCCAACAGAAACAATACCTTTTGGTAAATTGGAATAATCTTTAACCATCATTAATTCTAATCCTACAAGTTCTGTTTGTTTTGGCGGATTTTGTAGATAACCAAAATCAAATCTTACCGAACTACTCATAATCTCGAATTTTGAACCCATTTCGTTTGCAATAGATAAACAAGTATCAAATAGATTTTGATAAGTTTTTAGTTTAATTTCAACACCCTCTTTTTTAGCACCATTTTCAATCAGTTCTTTTCTAATAGTATCAATTTTAGTTTTAATGTCAGAATATACGGTTTTATTCCCTCGTTTCTCAACAACACCTTTAATATTAACATCATCATCAACATTTGTAATTGATGCAAATTTTAAAGCCATTACAATTTTTTCATCTAGTACATCCGGTCTGTTGTCGAATTTATTTCTCAAATAGTTAAATAATTCGAGGATGTTGAACACTTTAGATTTTAAGTACACATCATTTTGACAAGCACCATATATGGTTTGTTCCCAATCTTCGTCTAATTTATCGTTGTCACCATATTTTTGAATATCCGTTTTTACAGCTTCTAAATCAATATTGTTTTTATTTGCAAATCCCTTATCCCAATCATATATATCAGACATTTGTGTAATGAGTCTAAATATTTTCGGGTACGAAATTTGAACACCAATCATGGCGAATAAGATTAAATCATCTTCGGAATCCGGAGCATTATCCCCAAAGTCAGACGCATCTTCTTCAAAGTCAGAATTACGCAGACTACGGAGTAACGAAAAAGAATTAATATATCTTTTTAAACTTCTCGGATTGTAACCAATAGTGTATTTTACAACATTACTATACGAGTCAATCAAATCTTCAGGAATTTCAATATTGAGCGATATTAATTTTTCACTTAACAGATTACCCATATCATAAGTTCCCGTAGGCATTGAGAAGGGCACTTGAATAATTTTATCAAAAAACGATCTAAATTCTCTTTCGTTTTCTTCTGTTTTCTTTCCAAATTTCGATTCTAAACCTTTAACAACGACATCATAATCAATGGCTAAAACGAAAACACAATGAGGAACATCAAATAAATTTTTTAAACTTTCTAATACTTCTACAGCTTGTTCAGGCGGAATTCTATCCAAGTCATCTACTAAGAATACCACTTTTTTATATTCGTTAGCTGTATCTTCGATTAATTTTGTAATAATGAGTGCTATTTCTTTTTTAATTTCAGCTATTTCAGCTTGTTCTCTTGAAGCATCTTCATTAGCAGTCGCGCCTTTAATATCTACTCCTGTTTGATTTGAAATAACTTGATTCGCAACATTTCCTAAGAACTTGAATACTTTTTTTACACTGTCTTTAGATTTCTCTTCAATAGTCCATTTTCCCTCACTTTCACAACTTAATTTTAAATTGGTAAGCATTCCTTTTAAAATGGCTGGAGTGGTTTCACCAGGACTTCTGAACATACTATATTCCCAAGTATTTACCCATGATGTAGCAATGTTTTCACTTTTAAAATGTTCTAAAAGCATATATAACATTGATGTTTTTCCAGTCCCCCATTCCCCTTGAAGTCCTACGGTTAAAGGTGTGTCACTTGCTTTAATAAAGTTTGACAATACATTGCCATAACGTGACATTTTTAATTTATCTTCTGAGTTATTTTCAATCGGCTTGTCTGTAATACATGATCTTATTTCCATAAATATTAATTTATTAATAGTGAACTTTCTTTTATATTTTAGAAGAAAATAAAATTTATTTTACCAAAACTCAAATTTAATTTATTAATCCCTACATTTAGCCCATAAACAGCCCATTATGAAAAAAGATGCAACTCAAATATTAATTGATATTCAAAAAAAATCGGGTATTACAGTTGAGAATGTAAGGGATATTAAAAATCTCAAAGAGGAGTTAGAAGCAAGCGGTGCTGTTAATATTGGCTACAATACTTTGAGAAGGTTGTTTGGGTTTTTACCAAAAACAGCTCCTTCAAGTGCTACATTGATTATATTGTCAAAATACTTAGGGTTTGCATCGTATTCCAATTATATGAATAATAGGCTGAATCATGATGGATGGTATTTTCAACTTAAAATGTTACGGTTGCAACTGAACGAAAATGTTTTAGAAAAAAATGAGGTGCTTCAATTTAATGCTTATTTACAAAACGAAAATAATATTATCCCTGTTGCAAATTATGTTTGTTTTTTAATTGAAAAAAATAGGATTGAATCTCTTTTGATCTTTTTTACTGTTTTTGATTACAAAAAACTAACAGATAGTGCACATACAAAATTTGCTATTCTAATTACTTTTAGCTTTTATAAATTAAAAACTAAGGATGCTTTGGCCATTTATAAAGTACTTATACCATTTGAAAGTTTTAGAAATACGGTACCATTTTGCTTTATTGACTATTCTAATTTAAACGGATATTATATTGAGGTAATTAGAATGATAAATGAATTTAATGCCAATGAATCTGATTTTCTTTTCACTTCTTTGATGAAATTCTATCAAAAATTTTATTCTAATGAAGACTATAGTATGATTTTGATTGATTATCCAAAAAATCCAAACCAAATTTATACTGTTTTATTGGGTAGATATTATGGCTATAAAATATTGAGCGTTGAGAAAATAGACAAATCACTCGAAAATTCAATTAAGAAAGAGCTCAAATCAGCACCGCATCATCTGTTCTTGATAGAGATTGTTCCTGCGCTTGTGTTAAAAGAAGAGTATGATTTTTTAAATTCAATTATTGAGAAATATTATGAAGAACTGTTTGAAGTAGACAGATGGTCTTCAAAAAGTTCTGTTGCAAATTATTTAATAGGTTTAGCAAGTGTTAACATATTTAAAGGAGATTTAAAAGCTGCTAAAAATAATTTAGATTTAGTGGAATTAGATAAAATTGAATTAGCCTACACTGATTATATCTCGCTTTTTTATTATTTAACAAAAATAAAATTATATTTTCACGAAAAGGACTTTCATGAAATTAATGAAAATTATTTAAAGTTAAAAAAAATAGCTGAAAAAATTGGATTTCATAAGTTTATATCTACAGCCCAAAAATATATTGAATCATGAAATTTATGTGACTGTCTTTGTACTAAATATTCAGTATTGGAAAGATTACTTTAGTTCGAAGATTTACATCGGTTTGATATAAATATGTTGTCTTTGGGATTAACCTCTGTAAATTTCTTCGCTAGCGCAAAGGTTACGCTTTTGACTACAATAAAATATAAAAAAACATACAACTAATTATCAGTAAGAAATCAAACCTATTAGTCCGACTTATAAACCCTATCATCCCCTAACGCATGGATATGTTACTAAAACGAATAAAAAATTCTTAGTTCAAACCAACTGAATTCTAATTTGAGGCTTTTAGAATGAATTTTGATACTAATAGCTCGAAATTTCGAGTTAAAAGCCTGAAATTTCGAGTTAAAAGCCTGAAATTTCGAGCTAATAACCTGAAATTTCGAGCTAATAACCTGAAAATTGAATTGGGAACCTGAAATTTCGAGTTAAAAGCCTGAAATTTTCATTTTGGTTATATTGCAAGGTTTCCAAAACCTTGTAGGTAATTATTGCATCGGCAGAGACAAAAAAAACGAATATTCTTGTCATGCTGAAAGGGTTAATTCGGTTATTCGTTGATTTGGCTATTCGGAAAATCTGAAATCTGAAATCTAAAATCATAAATCTAAATCTGGGTTCGCGCGAAGGATCGCAGCGGAAATCCTCTGTGGAACAAAGTGGAACAGAGATTGCAGCGAAGAGCCTGACCCGAAGTTTTTACGGAGGGTCGAGCCCAAATAAAAAATTGAAATGAAAAACCCGATAACTTTAGGACTATCGGGTTTATTTATGAAAGATTTTGATTAATGATTTACTTCCGCAATTTCTTCGGGATTGTGTTTGTGCTTGAAGAAAACGGCAAAGGCAACGGCAATTACGGCAGCGTAAATGGCAAAACAAAACCAAATGGAATGCCAGTCTTTGGTGTTGTCAACGGTGAAATATTTGTCGATAATATAGCCGCTGATTGAGCTGCCAAGAACTGCACCAAAACCGTTGGTCATCATCATAAATAGTCCTTGAGCGCTGGATCTGATGGAAGAATCCGTAGAAGTTTCGATGAATAACGAACCCGAAATATTGAAAAAATCAAATGCCATTCCGTAAACAATACAGGATAAAATAATCATCCAAAGACCACCTGAAGGGTCGCCATAAGCGAATAATCCGAAGCGCAATACCCAAGCAATCATTGAGATTAGCATTACTTGTTTGATTCCAAATCGCTTTAAGAAAAATGGAATTGCAAGAATAAATAAGGTTTCAGATATTTGAGAAATTGACATTATTATTGTTGAATATTTAACTACAAATGAGTTTTCATACTCGGGAACTTTTGAAAAATCGGATAGAAATGTGTCACCATACATATTAGTTAATTGTAAAGCAGCTCCTAAAAACATTGAGAAAATTAGAAATAATGCAATTTTATAGGTTCCAAAAAGTTTGAAAGCATCCAAACCTAATTTTTGTGCTACTGTTGAATTTTCAGAAATTAGATTTTGTGGCGGACATTTAGGCAAGAAAAATGAGTAAATTCCCAATGCTACCGCGGCAATTGCAGCGATGTAAAACATATTTGCAGAGGCTTTATTTCCTGACAAATTGGTAATCCACATTGCCATAATGAAGCCCACAGTTCCCCAAACTCGAATGGGTGGAAAAACTTTGACAACATCAAATTTATTGTTTTTTAGAATTGTGTAAGCTATTGAATTTGAGAGTGAAATGGTTGGCATATAGCAAAGCATCGCCATAAAAATCACCCAGAAAAAGGAAGTTGGCGAATCGACTTGTGGGATATAACAAAGGATTAAACCGCCCAAAATGTGTAATATTCCATATAATTTTTCGGCATTTATAAATTTGTCAGCAATTATTCCTGTTAGCGCAGGCATTAAAATTGAAGACAGTCCTAATGTTGAAAATACAGCACCAAATTCGGCACCACTCCATTGTTTTGAGGCAAACCAATAGTTTCCAACGGTTATCAACCAAGCTCCCCAAACAAAAAACTGTAGGAAACTCATTAACGTAAGACGATTTTTAATATTCATAAAATTAGATTTAGGTAAGGTCGTTTAATATTAATGTAAAACTAACAATAAATTAATATATTCAAATAAAAATCGAATATTTTATATCTAAATCAATGGATATTTTGAACTAAAGCTAAAACTTTATCAAATTGTTCTTCTCGAGTAAGGTGAGAATTGTCAATTTCAATTGCATTTTTATCTTTTAATAATGGGGAATCGTCTCTGTGCGTATCAATATAATCGCGCTCTTCCACATTTTTAAGCACTTCGTCAAAAGAAACAGCATCGCCTTTTTGTTGCAATTCATCAAAGCGTCTTTGGGCTCGAGTTTGCCCACTTGCGGTCATAAATATCTTGAGTTCGGCGTCAGGAAAAACGACCGTAGCGATGTCTCTTCCGTCCATCACAATGCCTTTATCTTTTCCCATTTGTTGCTGTTGCTCAACTAATTTGGCTCGGACTTCTGAAACTTCGGCCACTTTACTAACGTAATTAGAAACTTCGATAGTTCGGATTTCTTTCTCTATATTTACACCGTTTAAATACATTTCTGCAAATCCCAATTCAGGATTAAATTGAAAATGTAATTTTATATTTGGTAAACTTTCAATCAAGCCATTTTTATTGAAAAAATCAGGTTTTATAAACCCGTTTTGCATTGCAAAATGGGCAACGGCACGATACATTGCGCCAGTATCAACATAAACGTAGCCTAAATATTTTGCCAATTGTTTTGCCAAAGTACTTTTTCCTGTTGACGAAAAACCGTCTATTGCGATAGTAATTTTTTTATCCAAAATCTATTCTTGAAAGTTAATAGTTAAACCAAATAAGCTTGTATTTCC
>CANFVB010000069.1 GCA_947450355.1 Bacteroidota bacterium | reverse complement strand
GGTTTATAATCTCTTCAAGTATGATTTTTTGAAGATTTGTTTCGTTTTATTTCCCACAGATTTTAAATATTATCACAGATTTTACACAAAAAAATTTGTGATAATTTGTGAAATCTGTGTTTCCCTTTTCAAATCTATCAACTTATTTCAAATATTTAAACAAAAAAATTTGTGATAATTTGTGAAATCTGTGTTTCCCTTTTCAAATCTAACAACTTATTCAACATATTTAAACGATAAAATTTGTGATAATTTGTGAAATCTGTGTTTAACTTTTTCAAATCGTTTGACTTATTCAACTTATTTACACAAAAATATTTGTGATAATTTGTGAAATCTGTGTTTAACTTTTTCAAATCGATTGATTCGTTCCAAGTTTTTAAATCTCAATAACAAAAAAAAACTCCTGAATTTCAGGAGTTTTAATCTAATCAAATTTATTCTTTATATAATATTTTCCATCTAAGTCTTCGTCGAATTCATCAATCTTGATAGGTTTTGGTTTTGGTTTCGCAGCATTTGCTTTCTTCTTCCAAATCTCAAATTTATCAGCTGGAAGTTTCTTTTTCATGATTTCAAGAACTTCTTTTTCTCCCAATCCGAATTCCTTTTTGATTATTTCAAATGGATTTCGTTCTTCTAATGCAAGGGTTATCAATTTTTCGTTTTGAGCCCAAGTTAATTCAATGTTTTTACTCTTTTTCATTACTTGAAAATAAATTCAGTGTTGGTTTTAGTTGCTATTTATTTTTATACTTCAATATTAATAAAAAAAACAATAGCTTTTTATGTTGAGGTAACTTTTTTTTCTTTTTTGTTGTTTTTCAAATAATTGTGTTTTTTGAAAAGCTATTTTTAAGGTTTTTTAGAGACTAATTTACACAATACTACGAAATGTCAAATTAATTCTCGCACTAATTGGTTTTGCTGTTTTTGGGATTTGGTGTTTCCAAAAATGTTGCGTCTTTCCTTTCATAACAAGTAAACTTCCGTGTTCCAAAAGTATTTTTAACTTTAGATTTTTGTCAATATTGTGTTGGAAATGAAAATAACGTTCCGCACCAAAACTCAATGACGCAATTATCGGATTTGTTCCCAATTCTTTTTCGTTATCGGCGTGCCAGCCATTACTGTCTTTTCCATCGCGGTACAAATTCAATAAAACGGTTGTAAATTCAGTTGCCGAAACTGCTTCTGCTTTTAGTTTTAGATTTTGCAAAATTGGATTCCAAGAATGGGGTTGCATTTTTATATTAGAATAGGAATACGATTTCCCTTCATCTCCGTAAAGTGCCGTTAAACGTGGTTGTGCGTGCACTTTTCCAAATACCTTAATGTCGTCTTGCTGCCAAGGAATCGTCAAAAGTAATTCTTGAAATAGCAAATCTGACTGTTCTGCATCAAAAAAATGAGGATAATAAATGATTTCTGCATCCGGCACATTGAAATAAATGGGTTCAGAAGTATTTTCAAATAGCGATTTCAATAGCTTTCTATAATTAAATTGAAGTCTAAAATTACACTTTATTTTTGAATTTATCCCAATTCATATTCATCAAAATAATCGCCAAAACGATTAAAATAATACCAATCCATTGAACTAAAACGACTTGTTCGTGCAATAAAAAATACGCCATCATCACCGAAACAGGTAGTTCCAATGCCGACACAATGCTTCCCAAACCAATTCCCGTCAATGGAAATCCTGCGTTCATTAACATTGGCGGAATTATCGTTCCAAACAAGGACAATACAATTCCCCATTTCATAAAAATATCGAAATTAAAAGGCGTGTTTTGTGTCGCTATTGCAAATGAAAATACGATTACCGCACCACCAAGTAGCATAAACAAACTTCGTTGTGCCGATGAAATTCCAGTCGCCACGCGGTTTGCGGTGAACATCGTGGTTGTAAATGACGCAGCCGCCAACATTCCCCACACTATTCCGTGCCAATCCAATTGTACGTTGTTTTTAAAAATATTTGTCGCCAATAATGTTCCTACAAGTACTATAAATACTGAAATAATTTTCAATTTAGAAGGTGCTTTTTTGTCTAAAATCATTTCTATCAAAACGCCTATCCAAACCGTTTGCATCAACAAAATTATCGCAATCGAAACAGGAATATATTTTACCGCCAAATAGTAAAAAACGCTCGTCATTCCTAACGAACTTCCCGCAAGCATCAATTGAAAAATGTTCCTTTTTGATGCATTTATAACTGAAGTTCCCTTTTTGATTTTTTGGAATAAATTTATCACCAAAATTCCCAAGATTCCATATACGAATTGCGAAGTGGTGACTTCGGCGGTGGTGAACCCTTCATCGTACGCCAATCTCACGAAAGTGGCTAACATTCCGTAACTTGTAGCGCCTAATCCAACCAAAAAAACCCCTTTTAACACTCTATTTCCAAACATATTTTCAATTTTAATCAGCCGACAAATATAGCGTTAAGTTCTTCAGGTATCACAAATTTATTTCTTTTTATCTGCCAAATCACTCAAATGCAATCGTAAGGCATTTACAGAAATACTGATTTCCCAAAAAGATACTGCCAATGAAATTAATAAACTTAGTAAGCTCATTCCGAAAAGATAAATCCCAGCTATTTGTTGTTCTAGAAAAAGTAAAAGCATAGCAAAAACCGATAAAAACAAACTCAAAACTCCAAACATTTGCATGTAGCGAATGAGTGTAATTCTTAGGTTTAGGTTTTTAATTTCCAATAAAATACTTTTGTTTTCAGCCTCATCGTACTTCTTTTTGAGGCTACGAACAATCGTCGCAATCGTTAAAAACCGATTGGTATAAGCCAATAATATTAAGGAAGTTGCGGAGAATAGTAGGGCAGGGGTTTCAATGTGAAGTATCATATATTTTGAATTAAAAAGCCTAATAAATATAATTCTTATTAGGCTTTTGTTATACTTTGACTATTAATAATGGGAGTCAATCTAATAATTAAAATGAATTTACAGTTTTTCTAATCGCTACTAATTTGGTCATTAAGGCTTCAAAATAATCTAAATGCAACATGTTAGCGCCATCGCTTTTTGCATTTGCAGGATCAAAATGAGTTTCGATAAAAATTCCGTCAACGCCCACAGCAATTCCAGCCTTAGCAATTGTTTCAATCATATCTGGGCGACCACCAGTAACTCCAGCCGTTTGATTGGGTTGTTGTAGCGAATGGGTAACATCAAGAACGGTAGTTGCATACTGTTGCATTGTTGGAATTCCACGAAAATCAACAATCATATCTTGATACCCAAACATCGTTCCCCTGTCAGTCACCATCACGTTTTGATTGTGACAATCCAATACTTTTTGAACTGCATGTTTCATACTTTCAGGACTCATAAATTGCCCTTTTTTCAAGTTTACTACTTTTCCTGTATTGGCCGCAGCCACAACTAAATCCGTTTGACGCACTAAAAATGCAGGTATTTGCAACACATCAACATATTCTGCTGCCATAACAGCATCTTCATTGGTGTGAATATCGGTTACGGTAGGAACTCCAAAAGTTTCAGAAACTTTACGTAAAATTTTCAATGCTTTCTCATCTCCAATTCCTGAAAAACTGTCAATCCTAGAACGATTTGCTTTCTTAAATGAACCTTTAAATACAAAAGGGATTTCTAGTTTATCAGTAATTCCTACTAATTTTTCAGCGATTCTCAAGGCCATTTCTTCTCCCTCAATAGCGCAAGGCCCTGCCAATAGAAAGAAATTGCCGCTATTAGTATGTTTTATTTGTGGAATTGTATGTATGTTCATAGTGTTGTTTTTTTGATAGTGCAAATATAGTTAGGAATTATCAAATTTGAATTATTTCATGGCTTATAAAGCTAGGATTACCATTTAATAATTTGAAGTTAATAATTTCAACAAGATGAAAATACTTTTATTGTCTTTATTTTTGGGCATGCCCCTCCGTAAAAACTTCGGGTCAGGTCGTTCGCTGCAATCTCTGTTCCACTTCGTTCCACAGAGGATTTCCGCTGCCACCCTTCATGCGAACCCTGATTTAAGATTAATTATGAATTATGACATTCAATTTTAGATTTTTCAAATAACCAAATCAACGAATAACTAAATCAATTGTTATATGCCGTTTCGGTCATAGTTGATTAGGAATATCCATCATTTGGTGCAACACTCTAACAATTTCTACAATTCCATCTTCTGCTTTCTTGTATATTATAAAGTGTGATTTTACTCTAAAATGTCTGTAACCCGCCTTAATTTCTCCAATATCTGTTCCTCCTTCAAAATCTTCAACAAAGAATTCTATTTCTTGATAAATTAGGCGGTAATAATGATTCGCTTGATTTAACGACCAATTTTCTAAAGTGTAAAGCCAAATTTTGTCAATATCTTCTAAAGCTTTTTGACTTATGCGATATTCATATTTCATAAATATTTTTTGTGAAGATTGGTCAAATGAGCTTCTGAATCAAAATTTGAAACCATTCCACTTTTCTCGCCAATTTCAATTTCGTCTCTAAATTTCTTTATTTTCTGCTCTTCTAATTCTAGCAACCTTAAAGCTGTTCGTACAACTTCACTTGCAGAACTAAAACGTCCTGAAGAAATCTTGTCACTAATGAAACTCTCAAAATAATCTCCTAATAAAATTGATGTGTTCTTTGCCATAACTTTTCATTTAAAACTCAAATATACCAACTTTTGGTATGTAAATATCTTTTCTTGCAGATTTTTTGAGAAAATGAATATAACGTTCCGATATTACAGCGGTGTTTTTTTATGCTTTTTTTAGAAGTTTTCAATTTCACTTCACGATTTCACTCGCTATTCGCTATATCTGTTTTGGTGTCCCAAAGCTTCGGTTCCGAAACTTCTGGACGCCACAATAGGTTGCTATCGGGTCTAAAATTTCACGTTTATATTTTCGTAAGAACTTTCTCAATGATAGCGACACACGAAAGGATTCTTGCGGGAGCGGAGGGAAAAGCCTTTTTTGAATTTATTTCTTTGAAATCAAAAAAGCCTTTTTCAAAATAATTTGTTTGAGTTCAGAAAAGGGTCATCCGAACCGCCGACGATCGTTTTCTGTTCGGATGACCCTCAGCCGACCTGCCGTCAATCGTTTTCTAATCGGATGACCCTCAGCCGACCTGCCGTCAATCGTTTTCTAGTCGGATGACCCTCAGCCGAGCTGCCGACAATCGTTTTCTAGTCGGTTGACCCTGAGCCGACCTGCCGACGATCGTTTTCTGGTCGGATGACCCTCAGCCGAGCCGCCGACAATCGTTTTATCCTCAGATACTGAGTATCTAACCTGCCGACGATTGATTTCTCCTCAGATACTCAGTATCCAGCTCGCCGACGATTGATTTCTCCTCAGATACTCAGTATCCAGCTCGCCGACGATTGATTTCTCCACGGATACTCAGTATCCAGCTCGCCGACGATTGATTTCTCCTCAGATACTCAGTATCCAGCTCGCCGACGATTGATTTCTGGTCGGATTACCCTCAGTCGAGACTGTCTTTGCGAGGAACGAGGCAATCTCATCTCGTCTGAATCTTTGCCATTAATAGATTGCCATGCTTCACTGCGTTACACTCGCAAAGACATATAAATGTTGATTACACTCGCAAGTACGGGGTAGAAGGGTTTATTTGGTTAGTCAAATAGGGACTACTTATTCTTATTTATATTCCATCTGTACCCAAAATTCAGAATCGCTTTTGAACCAAATGATATTGAATTATCAGAATAAAGTGGGTTAAATTCAAAGGAGGTAATCCAATATCCTTTTTTTCCTTTCGTAAAAGTAGATTGCAGGAAAAGATTAAATGGGAAAGGTCTTACACCTACGATTACATTGGTAGTATTAAACTTTTTACCTATTCCTAATTTACCAGTAATAAGTGATGGAAGTGCTAACCCAGCTTCATATTCAAAAATGAAATTATTTTCGTTGATAAAGGTCTTCCCCCAAAGAACAGAAGTTCCTGGAAAAATGAAATTGTTTCCAAGAATGTTACTATCTCCAATAAAGGCAATGCCAAAATTCCATTCTACAAAAGAATTCTCTGATTTTCCTGTAGCAATTTCTTGGGCTTCAATGTTATTAAAGAATAAAAATGATAAAAGAGAAATCAAAATTAGTTTTTTCATAATAATTATTTGGAGTTACTATTCTAGTAAAGATATACTTATTTAAATATGAATTGCTTTTTGATGAGGGTATTATTTTATTTAGAAAATGAAATAGTTTTTTTTAAATAAATAATTTCTAGTCGGATACTGAATACCTAGCTTGCCGATGATTGTTGTAAGGAAAGTATATTTGGTAATTCGTTTATTTTGTAATTTGAGAATTTGAAATTTAAAATAATAACGTTTCGCGGCTACAATAAGTTACAGCTTCCAAAGACAGACGTTAACAAATATATCGAAAACTTTGAAAGAAAAAACGACTTATAAAAGAAAAAAAACAAGCATCGAACTTTCTAAATAAATCCCGACCCAGTAATTAAGCAATTGCTTCAAACGGCTTTTACCAGCTGGCCACTCTTAAAGTACTTTTTTAGTATCAATAGCAATTTTTCTCATAATCCTGTACTAACTCTAAAATTCCTGGTTCACCGTGTATTTTTAGGATGTCATCTTCAACTTTCTTAATTGTAACTTGACAATCTGACATTTCTCTTTTAATGACTTTCAATGAAATGCGTCTACTCAGACCCATCGCTTCAAGAAATGATGTTTTACCGTCTGGTCTTTCAACAACATAAATATCAATTGATGTGTAAGCACGTTTTTGGAATCGAAGCAATCTTAACCTATTAGAATACATCACAAATGCAAAGATTTTGTCTTCCTTACTTTCATAATTTACTATTTCGTCGCCATACATAAAGCTAAAGGATTTTACATCTGACGGTTTTAATTTGAAAGTTTCCCTCTTTATGTTTACATAACACAATTCCTTTTGAAAATAGTAATTTTTAGTTGGGTTACCGATTAAATCCTGATCTTTTAGTGCTACACCTTTTATAGTATCATTATTTTTTGTAATTATTTGAAGTTTTGAAAACTGCGATGAACATAAATTTGATGTAATTATTAGACTGAGGATAAAGATTTTTTTCATGTTTTTAATTTATTAGATTTTTGATTCTGTATCAGGCTTTCTGGTAAATAGCTTATAGACGATACAAAATTTCGCTTATCACCCCAAATTCGGGTAGATTGGCGAAGGTTTGTTTCGCATTATTTATTTTCAAATATAATATTTTATTATTACAAATCATCAAATGGACTTTTTATTTATTGAATGCTTTTTGTCATTCCGACGAAGGAGGAATCACATTATTTTATTGTGAATTGCTTTATGTGATTCCTCCTACGTCGGAAAGACAAACTGGGTGTCGGAAAGACAAATTGGATGTTAATTCAGTTATTTGAGAGAAGAGTTAATTTGGTTATTCATTAATGCGGTTATTTGGAAAAAGGGTTAAACGGTTAAAAACTTTGCGAACTTTGCGTAAGTCTTTGCGTTCTTTGCGGTTAAAATCTAAAATCATAATTCTTAAATCGAGTCTTGCGCGAAGGGTGGCAGCGGAAATCCTCTGTGGAACGAAGTGGAACAGAGATTGCAGCGAACGACCTGACCGAGTTTTACGAAAAATATCATATTACCTCAAAATGTTCTAAACGAGGGCGCGCCCAAATGAAACTTTTTATTACTATAATAGTTTCATTTTTTACGTTTTTGTGTCTAATTCAAAAAAAATCCTATCTTTAGCCAAACCAAAAACTAAAAAAGTATGCAAGAAAATAGTCCAGAAGATTTTAAGAGAGAATTAGGTTTGTTAGACGGAACGATGCTGGTTGTGGGCTCCATGATTGGCTCGGGGATATTTATTGTGAGCTCGGATATGGTGCGCCAAGTGGGTTCTGCGGGGTGGCTAATTGCGATTTGGGTGCTCACGGCTTTGCTGACTATTGTGGCTGCGGTGAGTTATGGCGAGTTGAGCGCAATGTTTCCCAAAGCTGGCGGTCAGTATGTTTATCTGAAAGAAGCCTACGGAAAATTGATTGGATTTTTATACGGATGGAGCTTCTTTGCAGTAATTCAAACAGGTACAATTGCCGCCGTGGGTGTTGCATTTTCTAAATTTGCAGCCTATTTATATCCGCCTTTGAGCGAAAATAATGTCATCTTTGAAGTAGGGAATTTTCAACTCCATGCGGCTCAAATAGTGTCTATAATTACCATTGTTTTGCTGACGTACATTAACAGTCGTGGGGTGAAAAACAGTAAAATTATGCAAACTGTTTTGACAATTATCAAGATTTTATCGCTTTTGGGATTAATCATTTTTGGATTTGCCTTGGGCGCAAAAGCTGAGATTTGGAATGCAAATTGGGCGAATGCTTGGGCAACAAAATCGTTTGTGAAAGAGTCTGGGTCTTGGATTCCAATTGGCGGAATGGCTTTGATAACGGCGGTTTCGGCAGCTTTGGTAGGTTCTATTTTTTCGAGCGATGCTTGGAATGGCGTGACTTTTATTGCAGGTGAAATTAAAAATCCAAAGCGAAATGTAGGATTGAGTTTGTTTTTGGGAACGCTAATTGTAAGTGTGATTTATATTTTGGCGAACTTGATGTATTTGGCTGTTGTGCCGCTTCAAGGAATTGCAACTGCCGAATCAGACAGGGTTGCCGTTGTAGCTTCGCAAAGTATTTTTGGGGAAATTGGCACATTAATCATCGCCGTGATGATAATGATTTCGACTTTTGCGTGCAACAATGGTTTAATTATGGCTGGTGCTCGTGTATATTATACGATGGCAAAAGACGGATTATTTTTCAAAAAAGCAGCGGTTTTAAATGCGTCAAGTGTGCCTTCGTGGTCTTTGTGGGCACAATGTTTTTGGGCTTCTGCTTTGTGTTTAACAGGGAAATACGGAGATTTATTAGACTTTGTTGTGATTATCGTTTTGATTTTTTATATCCTGACTATCTACGGAATATTCATCCTTCGCAAGAAAATGCCCGATGCCGAAAGACCTTACAAAGCGTTTGGATATCCGTTTTTACCAATGTTGTATCTTATTATTGCAACCGCAATTTGTGTGGCGTTGCTATTAACAAAAACGAGTACTTGTGGTTGGGGCGTTTTGATAATGCTAATTGGAATTCCGATTTATTATTTTACTAAAAAAGAGGTTTAGAAGTTGTAGGTTGTAGGTTGTAAGTTATATGTTATAGGTTATAGGTTATAGGTTATAGGTTGTAGAAGTAGCAAAAAATCCGTTTCAGTATAATGAAACGGATTTTTTGTATCTATCATCCACCAACCATCAACCATCAACCATCAACCATCAACCACTAATAATAAGTAAATCGTCTTACTTTAGCAATATATTTCGCCAATCGAATTACTTGGTGGCTGTAGCCGTATTCGTTGTCATACCAAATGTAAAGCACGATGTTTTTTCCGTCAGCTGAAACAATTGTAGCATTACTATCGTAAATTGAAGGTGCCGAAGTTCCAACAATATCAGAGGAAACCAACTCATTATTCAACGAATATTTTATCTGCTCTACCAATTCGCCTTCCAACGCATATTTTTTCATTATAGCATTAATCTTGGCAATAGAAGTTACTTTTTTGATTTCTAAATTCAAAATCACCAACGATCCATTTGGCACAGGAACACGAATGGCATTGGAAGTTAATTTTCCTGCAAGGCTTGGCAATGCTTTTGCAACAGCAGTTCCAGCACCCGTTTCGGTAATTACCATATTCAAAGCTGCGGCTCTTCCACGACGGTATTTTTTGTGCATATTATCCACTAAATTCTGGTCGTTGGTATAGGCATGAATGGTTTCTAAATGTCCTTTTACAACTCCTAAAGTATCTTCAACTGCTTTCAAAATTGGTGTAATTGCATTGGTTGTGCACGATGCGGCAGAGAAAATATCAATTTCGTCTGGATTGTATTCGTTTTGATTTACTCCGTGAACAATGTTTGGAACGCCTTTTCCAGGTGCGGTCAACAAAACTTTATGCGCACCTTTTGAAGATAAATGGCGGCGTAGTGCTTCTTCAGTTGTAAATGCACCGGTGTTATCAATGATTAAAGCGTCATTAATTCCATATATTGTATAATCTATTTCTTCAGGTCCGTTTGCCGTAATTACGTGAACGGTTGTTCCGTTAATTATCAAGGCGTTGTTTTTTACATCGGCAACGACAGAACCCATAAAATCGCCGTGAATGGAATCATAACGTAATAAAGAGGCTCTTTTTTCAAGGGAAACAGCGTCGTTTTTATCACGAGTTACAATCGCTCTCAATCGCAATTGTTCTCCTTTTCCCATTTTCGACATTAATTCTCTGGCTAACAAACGACCAATTCTACCGAAGCCATACAAAACGACATCTTTGGAATTTATTTCTTCTGAATTTTTAGCATT
>CANFVB010000068.1 GCA_947450355.1 Bacteroidota bacterium | reverse complement strand
CTGTAAAGTTTCATAACATTGTTGATGACATTTCTTCCCCTTCGGGGTTTTCTTTGTAGGCGTAGCCGGAAAAGAAAACCCCGAAGGGGAAAGACAAAAAAGTTGATTATTTTTGTTTTACCACAAACTTAAATAATTATGCAACAAGTCTATCATTCCAATGCCAGAACGAATTTAAACATTCGTTATCAATTACAAAACAATTCAGGAAGTAATTCTGAATTGGCTTCGAGATTTAACATTTCAGAGCAAACCGTTTCAAAATGGAAAAATCGTGATTTCCTCGAAGATTCCTCTTGTAAACCCTTGAATATTCAATACGCTTTGACCGATTTGGAAAAAGCTTTGGCAATAAGCTTAAGAACTTCGTCGTGGGTTTCTATTGACGAAGTTTGGGAAACGCTTTTAGAAATAAATCCCAAAATATCTAGAAGTTCCATTTATCGTAGCTTTGTTAAAGAAAAAATTAATCAAATTCCGCAAGAAAAGAAGGATAAGGCAAAGAAATTCAAAGAATACGAACCTGGATTCTTGCATATTGACGTTACTTATTTACCCAAATTTAATGGAAAATCTAACTATCTTTTTGTCGCCATCGATCGATGTACCAGAGTAATGATTTATTGGGTTTATGAGAATAAAACGGCTGAAAACACCGAGGATTTTATGAATAAATGCTTCGCTTTTTTTCCATTCAAAATTACACATATTTTGACCGATAACGGACTGGAATTTACCAACAGATTATTGAAATCTAAAACAGGTAACTCTTGTCAAAAGCTTTCTAAAATGGACATAAAATGTATCAAAAACAATATTCAGCATCGCCTTACAGCCCCTTTTACCCCCAAAACAAATGGAATGGTCGAACGTGTAAACGGAACTATTAAAAACAATACCATCCTCAAAACCCAATATCAGTCAAAACAGGAAATGAAAAATGATTTATTTAGATTTCTAATTTTCTATAATATTAACAGAAGACACGGCTCAATACGAAAAGAACTCAAAGTAAAAACACCTTTCAATGCTGTAGAAAAATGGTATCAATTAAAACCTGAAATATTTAAAAAAACACCCAAAGAATTTAAAAATAATACCCTAAATTTGAATCAAAATTAAATCAACTCACATCAATAACGTTGTGAAACTCGACACATAACTTTTAACTGTAATGATACCTGTTTGACCCCCAGTTGAATTAACAAGAATCCAACCGTAATAAATATTTGTTCCAATTTTAAATTTAGTGCCTACATAAGAATCTCCAACAGGAAACATTTCACTAGCATATGCCCAACCAGGGTTAAAATAAGCATCTCCTTGAGAAGCAAAATTTGAAGCATTATTAATTAAAGTATTGTTTGGTAATGATTTCATTACATCCCATCCATGACTACTTGCAAATGTTCCAGTGGTTACAAAATTTAAGTCTGGATTTGTATAAAAGACACAACTTAAACCTGTGTTTTGATTAAAATTAAAAGTAAACTCATCAGTGCTATCTGAGTTAAAATCAAATGAAAGCATGTTATTGGTACTTGAAAAAGTGTAATCTGTTATATCTCTAACAACTATGGATGCGAAAGAATTGAAACATACTAAAAGCGAATACATTAGCGTAATTTTTTTCATATTTTTTTATTTTAATTGGTTTGGAGTCAAACCTAATTCATTAAGTACCTATTTCAATACATTTAAATTAAATTAATTAATGTTATTGGAGCAATATTTAATAAATAAATAGTTAACTTATTGTATTTAAGTAGTTTAATATGTTTGATTTATATAAATATACTTGATAATCTGGTTTGGAATTAAATTTTATAATATTTTTCTTACATATTTAAATAGACGTATCTTCATTTTTAACTTGGCTACAAAAGTAACAACCTTATACCAACAACTATCAACTAATTTCTACATTATACAATACTTTCGCAGCGATACTATTGGAGTTAGCCGATCCACCAGCAACAAAGACTCCTTTTTCTCCAAAAACAGATTCAATTCCATATACAGTTGCTTCTTCATCGGGGTTGTTTTCGCCATCATTCCGATAAATAGCTATGATTTTATAATTATTTGGATAATTTATAATCTCATTTTCATAAAGATTAAAATCAATAATAAAGCCTTTATCATTTAATTCTTTTAAGGCATTTATAACAGAAGTGTAATGGTATTGCGTTTCCATTTTTATAAGTGTTTGATTACTATAAATTTACAATAAATAATGAGTGTATTATTTATTATTATGTTAAAGTCTTTCCTGTAAATACAATTTTAAACCCATTATAATTTGTAAATTTGCACAGCAGACCGCCTTATCGCCGCGATTTAATCGGGGAGGAAAGTCCGGACACCAAAGAGAAGCATAGCGGGTAACGCCCGTCATTTCGAGCAATCGAGAGAGGACAAGTGCAACAGAAAGTATGTACAGGTAAGGCTGTAGTGAAACCAGGTAAACTCTATGCGGTGAAATTTCAAGTATATCAATAGTCAAGGGCTTCTCGTCCGTTGTTGAAGGGTAGAAAGATAGAGTTCGCGAGTAATTTCGAGCCAAGATAAATGATAAGGCTCCGATTTATCGGAGACAGAACCCGGCTTATAGGTCTGCTTTTTTTAAACTATTTTGTCAAATTTAATCTTCAAATCCGCATTTTTAAAAATAATAAAATGAAATCATTCACAATATTTAGATAATTCTAGTATTTTCCGAATTAGCAATATTATTTAAAGAAATTTCACGAATTGTTTATTTTATTGGTTTTTTTTGGTTGCATTACATATATTAATTATTTTTTTTAACAACTTTTATGTCTATAAATTAGATTTAACTCTTAAATTTGTATTTTTAAATATTTATATGAAATCACTCCTTCGCAAATCAATTCCTTTACCCTATTTTCTTATAACCATATCAATTATTAGTATATCTGCTATTTTTTTTACAAATCAATATGATAATTACGAAAATAAAAAAGAAATAGAAAATCTTGTTAGCAATTCTGCTTCTTGTAGTTATTCTGTTAAAAGATTAAAAGGATACCAGTTTGTAAAACCACTATTATTTGTTGATAATGCTTGTGAATCAGAAGTTTTATGGCCAATAAAACAACGTATTACTGAAATTATTGATGCAAATAAACAAACAAACAATCTTGTTTCGGCATCTTTTTACTTCAAAGATTTTAATTCTAATGATTGGATTTCATTAAACGAAGATGAAAAATATTTCCCCGGTTCTTTGCTAAAAGTACCTGAATTGATTGCTTTTTTAAAGATGAACGAATTAAATCCTGGTTTGCTAAATAAAGAAATTCTTTTTGATCATCAATTTCAAACAGATAAAAAGCCAGTTTTTTTATCAAAATCGATTGTATTGGGTCAACGATACACTATCAAACAATTATTAGATTACATGATAACTTATTCTGATAACAATGCCACAATATTATTAAATAATGCTATTGATGTAAAAATTTTTCAAAAAGTATTTACAGATCTCGATTTAGAAGCTCCTAATTGGAATGCTGGTAATTATCCCATTTCTGCAAAAGATTTTTCTGTTTTTATGAGAGCTTTGTACAATGGGGCTTATTTAAATATTAAAGATTCGGAATTTGCAACCGAGTTGCTTTCTAAATGTAATTTCAAAGAAGGAATAATTAAAGGTTTACCTAATGGGACTAAAGTTGCTCATAAATTTGGAGAAAGCGGCGATGCCGTTGAAAAACAACTTCATGAATCGGCTATCGTTTACTTGAATGGAAAGGTCTATTTGCTTACTATTATGACCAAAGGTAAAGACAATAAAAAGCTTGCTGATATTGTAAGTCAAATATCAAATGCAGTTTTCCAAAAGGTAAACTCAATGTCTTAGAAATTTTAGCAGGTTATTTTATAAACTAAAATCATAAATTTTTATTATAAATTGCGCAAAGGATAGCAGTGGAAATCCTTTGTGGAACGAAGTGGAGCAAAGATTGCAACGAATAGCCTGACCGAGTTTAAAGTAAAGGTTCTAATTGAACTAAATGTTTTAAACGAGGATGCGCCCAAAAAAAACAATATATATTTGTTGGGATATTGTAAAAAAACTAGTTTAAAATTCATGAATTTATAGAAAATTAACATTATATTTATTGAAACACCCCCTTTTAAATTATGATTATTTATGGCAAATCTTGAAAAAGGAAATTCAAAATTACTGAATGCTTGGGCTTTCTATGATTGGGCAAATTCCGTTTACAGCTTGGTAATTGCATCCGCAATTTTCCCGATTTTTTATGGTGCATTATTCAAAATCAGAGGCGTGTCCTATATTAATATATTTGGTACAACTCTCAAAAGCACGGCGTTAATAAGTTTTGTAACTGCAGCTGCGTTTTTATTGGTCGCTATTATTTCTCCATTGTTATCTGGTATCGCAGATTATGTTGGAAATAAAAAGAATTTTATGAAATTCTTCTGCTATTTGGGTGCACTTTCGTGTATTGCAATGTACTGGTTTTCATTGGAACACATTTATTTTAGCTTAATTGCGTACTTTTTTGGATTGGTTGGTTTTTGGGGAAGTTTGGTTTTTTATAATTCCTATTTGCCTGACATTGCATTTCCAGAACAGCAAGATAAAATAAGCGCCAAAGGGTTTTCAATTGGATATATTGGAAGCGTTTTATTGCTAATTATTAACTTGGCAATGGTTATGAAACCTGATTTTTTTGGAATTACTGGAACTTCGGGTGAAGCAAGTATGAAAGCAATGCGCTATTCATTTGTAATGGTTGGAATTTGGTGGATTGGCTTCAGTCAATATACGTATTACTATTTGCCGAAAGGTAATAAAGGACATAAAGTTACAAAAGCAGTTGTTTTTAATGGATTCCACGAACTTAAAAAAGTTTGGTATTTATTAGAGCACAACATTCAATTAAAACGATTTTTAGGAAGTTTTTTTGTTTATGGAATGGCGGTTCAAACGGTTATGATTATTGCGGTTTACTTTGGAGAGCAAGAAATTTCTTGGAAATCAGACGGTGAAAAAACGACTGGTTTAATAATTAGTATTTTAGTAATTCAATTGGTTGCTATTTTGGGTGCTAATTTAACTTCAAAAGCATCAGAAAAGTTTGGTAACATTACCACTTTAATATTTTTAAATTGCATTTGGGCAGTTTTATGTTTGGTCGCATTTTTTGTAACGTCACCAATAGAATTTTATATGACTGCTGGTTTTGTAGGCTTAGTAATGGGAGGAATTCAAGCGCTTTCCCGTTCTACGTATTCTAAAATGCTACCAGAAACAGAAGATACAGCTTCTTTTTTTAGTTTTTATGATGTTTCAGAAAAAATTGGAATCGTAATTGGAATGTGTCTTTATGGAATTATAGACCAAGTTACAGGAAGTCCAAGGTATTCAATTGTATTTTTAGGATTATTTTTTGTAACAGGAATTATTTTATTATCGAGAGTTCCAAAAAAATTATGATTAAATAATTAATTAATATATATTTGACGAAAATTAAATAAAATCCAAAATGAATAAATTAAAATTAGCCTCAAAATTATTTTTTGCATTGACCTTCATTACATTATCTTCTTGCAGTGTTGAGCCTGTTGACTCTGTCTTAAATGGAAATGGTAATACGTATTTAGAATCAAGAATTTTAGGAACTTACATATTAACAGAATACAATACTTCTGACCAAACAAATTTGAATGGCGATTTAATCGTTTCCTCAAATCAAATGCATGAAGCTTCTTGTTTTAATAATAATACACTAAAAATAAATGCAACTCATACCTTTTCATTTACTACAAAAGGAATAGATGTCACTCAATCAGTAACTCAGCAAAGTGTTGAATGTAAAGACGATTTATCTGTTAGCGGAACATGGGTTCTTTCAGGAGATGTATTGACTTTGTCTTATACCTTCCAAGGTGTAGCATTCATTAAAGAATATTTCTTTGATTTTACAACTAATCAAAGAACATTAACATCTGAAATATCTCCTGCGGCTATTTTGTCTGTCGATGCAAATGGAATTTTACAATCAATACCATCATCAGTAGAACTTGTTTATAAATTATAGTATAAACTTTATTCCAAAATAAATCAGAAAAGCTATCTATATGATAGCTTTTTTTACAAATCCAAATGGCATAATGATTGCATTATGTAAAAGGATGAAGTAATTATCGTAAATGATATTCACTTCTTTCATTTGCAAAAGTTATGAATCATCACTATTTATAGCTACTTGCATTTAAATTTTTATAAAATTATAACCTTAAACTGACCTAATTTTTACTATGTCAAATCCTAAAATAATCACTATTGACAATTTGTCACTTCAAGAATTTGATTCCGAAGCAGAATTAATTCCGCTTTTAACACCAGAAGACGAAGAAGAGATGAACAACGAAGAGTTGCCTGAATCATTGGCAATTCTACCTTTACGAAACACTGTTTTATTTCCTGGTGTGGTAATTCCGATTACTGCTGGAAGAGATAAATCTATAAAATTAATTAATGATGCCAATGCTGCTGGAAAAGATATTGGAGTAGTTTCTCAAATAAATGAAGAAGACGAAGATCCTTCACAAAATGACATTCATTCTATTGGAACTGTTGCAAAAATACTTCGGGTTCTAAAAATGCCTGATGGTAATATTACTGTTATTCTTCAAGGTAAAAAGCGTTTTGAAATTGACACTGTTATTTCTCAAGCACCTTATTTAACTGCTACTGTAAAGAATATTGTAGAAACACGTCCTGCCAAAAAAGACAAAGAGTTTTCAGTTATTATTGATTCTATTAAAGAATTGGCAATCCAAATTATTAAGGAAAGTCCGAATATTCCAACGGAAGCTACATTTGCAATTAAGAATATTGAAAGTAAATCATTCTTAATCAATTTTGTGTCTTCAAATATGAATCTTTCTGTTAAAGAAAAACAAGAGTTGTTGAATATTACAGATTTGAAAGACAGAGCTTTAGAAACTTTACGATATATGAATATTGAACTTCAAAAATTGGAGTTAAAAAACGATATTCAATCCAAAGTTCGCTTTGATTTAGACCAACAACAACGGGAATATTTTTTGCATCAGCAAATGAAAACCATTCAGGAAGAATTGGGTGGTGCTTCTCAAGAAGAGGAAGTTGAAGAAATGGTTGAAAAGGCAGCTCTCAAAAAATGGGATGATGTTACTAAAAAACATTTCGAAAAAGAATTGACAAAAATGCGCCGAATGAATCCACAAGCACCTGATTTTGGAATTCAAAGAAATTATTTAGAATTGTTTTTAGACTTGCCTTGGAATGAATATTCTAAAGATAATTTCGATTTAAAAAGAGCACAAAAAATTCTTGATCGCGACCATTTTGGTTTAGAAGATGTAAAGAAAAGAATGATAGAACATTTGGCAGTTTTGAAATTGCGAAATGATATGAAATCACCAATTATCTGTTTGACAGGCCCCCCAGGTGTTGGGAAAACATCTATTGGAAAATCAGTTGCTGAAGCTTTGGGAAGAAAATATGTGAGAATTTCACTTGGCGGTTTGCGAGATGAAGCAGAAATTCGTGGACACAGAAAAACCTACATTGGTGCGATGTCAGGGCGTATTATTCAAAGTTTGAAAAAAGCGGGAACATCAAATCCTGTATTTGTTTTGGATGAAATAGACAAATTAGCAATGGGAAATCAAGGCGATCCATCTTCGGCATTATTGGAAGTTTTAGATCCAGAGCAAAACAACGCTTTCTATGATAATTTCCTTGAAATGGGTTACGATTTATCGAAAGTAATGTTCATTGCAACGTCCAATAATATGGCAACTATTCAACCTGCATTGCGCGATAGAATGGAAATCATAAAAATGTCTGGTTATACAATTGAAGAAAAAACAGAAATTGCACGCCAACATTTATTTCCTCGTCAATTGAAGGAACACGGATTGACTTTAAAAGATTTAACGATTGGGAAAAAACAATTGGAGAAAATTGTAGAAGGTTATACCCGTGAATCTGGTGTTCGTGGACTAGAAGCTAAAATTGCTCAGGTTATTCGAAATGCTGCCAAATCGATTGCGATGGAGGAGGAGTACAACAAAAAAGTGACAGATGCTGATATTGTTCAAGTTTTGGGAGTTCCAAGATTAGAAAGAGATAAATACGAAAATAATGATGTTGCTGGCGTTGTAACTGGTTTGGCTTGGACAAGCGTTGGCGGTGATATTTTATTCATTGAATCCTTGATTTCTAAAGGAAAAGGAATGATGACGATTACTGGAAACCTTGGAACAGTAATGAAAGAATCGGCTACAATTGCATTAGAATACATAAAATCAAATGCTGAAATTTTCGGTATTGACCCTGAAATGTTATCAAAATACAATATCCATTTGCACGTTCCTGAAGGTGCAACACCAAAAGATGGTCCAAGCGCAGGAATTGCAATGTTAACCTCTTTAGTTTCTTTATTTACTCAAAAAAGAGTGAAGAAAAGCCTTGCTATGACTGGTGAAATTACCTTACGAGGAAAAGTTTTACCTGTTGGAGGAATTAAAGAAAAAATATTGGCAGCCAAAAGAGCCAACATCAAAGAAATTGTTTTGTGTCACGAAAACAAAAGTGATATTGACGAAATTAAACCTGAATATTTAGAAGGATTGACATTTCATTATGTGAAAGAAATGAGTGAGGTCTTGGCAATTGCTTTAACCGACCAGAAAGTCAAAAACGCTAAAATTTTATAAATTAAAAACGGCTAAGAAATTAGCCGTTTTTTTTATTAAAAATAATATCTTCGCATTTGCGTTATATAATCTGAAAATACAACTATGTTCAAAAAACAATTATATCTCCTCTTCATTCTTTTTTGTACCGTAACTTATGGGCAAATTGGAGGGCAGTCGGTATATCAGTTTTTGAATTTGGTAACATCGCCTCGTCAAGCTGCTTTGGGTGGAAAAATCATTACGATTTATGATAACGATGTCAACCAAGCCAATTTTAATCCTGCAACGATTAATTCAGAAATGGACAATCATTTGGCATTGAACTATGGAAGCTATTTTGGAGAAGTTACCTACGGAACCGCTTCTTATGCATACACATTCGACCGACATTTGCAAACCTTTCAAGCAGGAATAAATTATGTGAATTACGGAAAATTCCAAGGAACCGATGAAACTGGAAATCCCACTTCTGATTTTACAGGTAGTGAAATGGCACTTTCTTTCGGATATTCTTTTATGATTCCTGACATTCCTGTTCATTTTGGTGCCAATGCAAAACTGATTTCATCTACATTAGAAAGTTATAATTCCTTTGGTGGCGCGGCCGATTTAGGTGCGCTATTCATTGATGAACGCAACGATGTAAATTGGGCTTTAGTAGTCAGAAATATCGGTACACAATTCACAAGTTATTCTGGAACTAAGGAAAAATTGCCTTTAGAAGTGCTCATTGGTGTTTCTCAAGAAGTTGAAAATGTGCCCATTCGTTGGCATTTAACATTAGAGAATTTACAACAATGGAATATTGCTTTTTCAAATCCCGCTCGTGCCGTTGGTTCTATTGATGGCGGTTCGACACCCGAAAAAGTTTCGGTTTTTAATAATGCTTTACGCCACGTTATTATTGGCGTAGAATTATTTCCGAGGAAAAGTTTTAATGTTCGATTGGGATATAATTTCAGAAGAGGCGAGGAGTTGAGTATATTAGAACAACGGAATTTCTCAGGAATCTCAGTTGGTTTTGGATTAAAATTCAATAATCTAAAATTCAATTATTCCTATTCTCGTTATACTTTGGCAGGAAATACAAGCTTATTTGGTTTAACTATTAACTTTCAAGAATAGATTTTGGATAAAAAAATTACTATCGCAATAGACGGTTTTTCGTCAACAGGAAAAAGTACTTTGGCAAAACAATTGGCAAAACATTTGGGCTACGTTTATGTTGATACTGGCGCAATGTATCGTGCCGTTGCTTATTTTGCAATGCAAAACGGGTTTGTAAAACCTGATTTTTTCAACAAAAATGGCTTGATTGAAAGTTTACCAAATATAAAATTGAATTTCCAATTTAATCCTGAATTGGGATTTGCAGAAATGTTTTTGAACGATGTAAATATCGAGAAAGAAATTCGAACTATTGAAGTTTCTAATTACGTAAGTAAAGTTGCTGAAGTTTCCGAAGTTCGAGCTAAATTAGTTGAGCAACAGCAGCAAATGGGAAAAGATAAAGGCATTGTTATGGACGGAAGAGATATTGCAACAGTCGTTTTTCCTGATGCCGAACTCAAGATTTTTATGACCGCAAGTGCGCAAACTCGTACCCAAAGACGTTTTGAAGAATTGCAACAAAAAGGCGATGCTGTTTCTTTTGACGAAGTGCTTAAAAATGTGGAAGAGCGCGATTATATTGATACGCACAGAGACGATTCCCCATTATTAAAAGATAAAAATGCCATTGAAATTGACAATTCTCACCTTACTCGAGAAGAACAATTTGATAAAGTTTTAGCTTTAGTTCAAAATATCCATTGATTTAGATATAAAATATTCGATTTTTATTTGAATATATTAATTTATTGTTAGTT
>CANFVB010000067.1 GCA_947450355.1 Bacteroidota bacterium | reverse complement strand
GTGGTATAAGTTATATTGGTTATAGCCGTATTAATACATTTAGTTTGTGAATTAGTACCTACTGCAGAAGATAATACAGCTGTGTTAACATTAACAATTATCGACCCAGTTGCGGTTACCGTTCCACAACCGCCTGACAAAGTTACTACATAAGTATAAGACCCCGATACTGATGGCGTACCGCTAATAGTAACTACATTGGCTCCCCAAACACCAGTTACTCCTGTTGGCAAACCACTAAATGTGGCTCCTGTGGCCCCAGTTGTATTATATTTGATGTTGGTTATAGCTGTATTAATGCATAATGTTTGTCCATCCGTACCAGCTGCGGAAGATAGTGTTATGGTATTATTTGGAGTTACTATTATCGAACCTGTTGCCGTGACTGTTCCACAACCACCTGTTAAAGTTACTATGTAATTATAAGTCCCCGATACTGATGGCGTTCCGCTAATAGTAATAACATTGGCTGCCCAAACACCCGTCATTCCAGTTGGAAAACCACTAAATGTTGCTCCTGTAGCTCCCGTTGTGGTATAAGTGATGTTGGTTAATGCCATATTAATACATTTTGTTTGTCCATCCGTTCCTGCTATTGAAGATAATATTATGGAATTATTTGGATTTACAATTATAGAACCTGTTGCCGTGACTGTTCCACAGCCACCTGTTAAAGTTATGGTATAATTATTGGTTCCCGATACTGATGGCGTACCACTAATAGTAACTACATTGGCTGCCCATATACCAGTTACACCCGATGGTAATCCACTAAATATAGCTCCTGTAGCTCCAGTTGTAGTATAGGTGATGTTGGTTATAGCCGTGTTAATACATTTGGTTTGTGAATCAGTACCTGCTGCGGAAGATAGTGTTATAGTATTATTTGGAGTTACTATTATCGAACCTGTTGCCGTCACTGTTCCACAACCGCCTGTTAAAGTTACTACGTAATTATAAGTCCCCGATACTGATGGCGTTCCGCTAATGGTAACAACATTGGCTGCCCAAACACCCGTCATTCCAGTTGGAAAACCACTAAATGTTGCTCCTGTAGCTCCCGTTGTGGTATAAGTGATGTTGGTTATGGCAGTATTAATACATTTGGTTTGTCCATTCGTTCCTGCTGCTGAAGTTAATGTTATGGTATTATTTGGATTTACTATTATAGAACCTGTTGCCGTGACTGTTCCACAGCCACCTGTTAAAGTTATGGTGTAATTATAAGTTCCCGATACTGATGGCGTACCACTAATAGTAACCAAATTGGCTGCCCAAACACCTGTTACACCCGATGGTAATCCACTAAATGTAGCTCCTGTAGCTCCAGTTGTGGTATAAGTGATATTGGTTATAGCCGTATTAATACATTTAGTTTGTGAATTAGTACCTACTGCAGAAGATAATACAGCTGTGTTAACATTAACAATTATCGACCCAGTTGCGGTTACCGTTCCACAACCGCTTGTTAAAGTAACTACATAATTATAAGTCCCAGATACTGATGGCGTACCGCTAACAGTAACTACATTGGCTCCCCAAACACCCGTTACCCCTGTAGGCAAACCACTAAATGCAGCTCCTGTGGCTCCAGTTGTATTATATTTGATGTTGCTTATAGCCGTATTAATGCATAATGTTTGCCCATCCGTTCCTACAGCGGAAGATAGTGTTATGGTATTATTTGGAGTTACTATTATCGAACCTGTTGCCGTGACTGTTCCACAACCACCTGTTAAAGTTACTATGTAATTATAAGTTCCCGATACTGATGGCGTTCCACTAATAGTAACCACATTGGCTGCCCATACGCCACTTACCCCTGTTGGCAAACCGCTAAATGTGGCTCCTGTAGCCCTAACTGAAGTATAAGTGATATTGGTTATAGCTGAATTGATACATTTGGTTTGTGCATTTGTTCCTGCACCTGAAGATAATGTTATGGTATTATTTGGAGTTACTGTTATCGAACCTGTTGCTGTTACTGTTCCACAACTGCCTGTTACATTTACTGTATAATTATAGGTACCTGATACTGATGGTGTCCCACTAATGGTGACAACATCGGCTGCCCAAACGCCAGTTACACCAGTTGGCAAACCAGTAAAAGTAGCACCTGTGGCTCGAGTTGTGGTATAGGTGATGTTGGTTATTGCGGTATTATTACAATTAGTTTGTGAATTGGTACCCACAGCTGATGATAACGTTGCTGGCAAAGGGTCAACTAGTATCGAGCCTATAGCTGTAATTATTTTACAACCGCCTGTTAACGTTACGGTGTAATTATAGATTCCCGATATTGATGGCGTACCACTAATAGTGACTATATTGGCTGCCCAAACACCCGTTACCCCTGTTGGCAAACCACTAAATGTGGCTCCAGTAGCTCCAGTTGTGGCATAAGTGATATTAGTCATAGCCGTATTGACACATAATGATTGAGAATCTGTGCCAGCTGAAGATGATAATGTTGAAGTGTTCGTTGGGGTATTGTGAATTATAGTAATAGAGGGCGTAACGTTGCCAGCGACTACTATGTCAGGGATTCCATTACCATCAAGATCGCCGATGGAAAGTCCTTTACTGCCAAATGTATAATAAGATGTTGATGTTCGACTTATCTCAAAATCTACCCTGGGCGCAAAAGAGTTAGAAGTCAAAGTACCAGAAACAGCAGTGTTACGAAACACCGAAACAGTAAACGCTGTTACAGAAGTAATTGGATAGTCAACGCAGGATACAAAAAGGTCGGGCTTACTGTCGCCATTTAAATCGGCTATACCGATTGAAATGACCCTACCATTAGTTGCAAAATCTAAAGTATTGGGTTGTGAATAAGAAGTTGGAGCTGGAATTAAGGTGTCGAATATAAAGGAACCAGGGGTGGAGCTGTTGCGCGCTACTGCTATATGTTGAGGGGTTGTGCTAACTGCTATTGCAAGGTCGGGCTTGTTGTCTCCATCCAAATCGCCGATGGCTACGGACATAATACTTAAACTAAATAAATATCGTGTTAACGGAAAAGAGCTAGCCGTTATTGAGCCTGGGGTAGTTGTGTTTCTATATAACTCTATATCATGACCCATATCACTTGAAGTAACAATGTCAGGTTTCCCATCGCCATCCATATCACCAATTGCAATTTGAGTGTTTGAATAACAATTAATAGTCGTTTTACTAGCAAAGGAAGCGGCAACAATAACGCCAACTGTTGAAGTGTTTCTAAATATTCCTAAAACACCTATAATAGGACCATTAAATCCACTGGTATTGCTAAGAACAAGATCAAACTTTCCATCACCATCCATGTCTGCTATAGCTATATCATTTGCAGCTCCACCATTGGTTATTGTATAGACCACTCCAGCAGCAAAAGAACTTGAGGAAATTGATCCCGAAGTGGAGGTGTTCCGAAGTATAGATACATTTCCAATATTAGAAACTCCACAATTAATCGCAATATCTAATTTTCCATCACCATCTAGATCGCCTATGGCTATTGCTCCTGGGGACGTAGCTGTTGCAAAATCTACCTTGTCAGCAAAAGATGTGGTTGTTATTGAACCCGAAGTCGAGGTATTACGATAGACTGATACTGTTGCTGCTGAAGTATTCAAAACTACAAGATCCGGCTTGCCATCGCCATCCATATCACCTATTGATACTGCACTTGGATTTGTTGTTCCAGTTGTAATATTAACTTTGTCTATGAAGTCTTGAGTAGTAATAGTTCCTGTATTGGGCGTAAAAGTAGTTACAAAAGGTTTGGCAGATGATCCTGTTAAAGCGGTTGCGGTATTTAATATTGTTATGGGCTTATAAGATGCACCAAAAGGAACAGCAACAGTTAAACTTGTAGCTGTTGCCGCAGAAACAGTAGCCCTTGTAGCTCCAAAATAGACTATATTATTCGCTGCGGTAGTGTTAAAATTAGTACCCGTAAGGGTTACTATAGTGCCTATTGCCCCACTTGTGGGAGAAAAACTACTAATAGTTGGAACTTGGGCTTGAACCTTAATTGAAAAAATTGCAATGCTCAATAAAACAATAAGTAGCTTAAAATTTTTCATAGTTGAAAGTTAAATTAGATGCACCTTGTAATTGATAATAATAATAATCAATACATAGAGTAAAGTGCAATAGTAGAAAATTATAATAACAATAAATTAGCTGTTACTCGATTATCAAAGAAATGACAACTACTATCAAGGTATTAGGAAGTATTATTTCGGCTAACTTGGTGTCTTTGCTTATTTTCAATATATTAATTGTACTAAAGTTATCAACACTTTGTACCGATTTTAAATAAAACGGATACATTTACAGTCAAAATAATCCCTTTTTAATGTCAATTCCCAATAAACATGATTGAACAACTCATTTTCACAATAACTGCTTTATTGGGGTTTCTTACCCTTATATTAATTCGATTTCGCTTTAAAAGCAACAGGCATATCAATTTTTATCTACTTCTATTTATCTTTTTGAGTAGTGTGCGATTCTCAATCCATAGCGTATCGGATGTTTTACCATTACAAAACTTCCAAAAATTCATAGATTTAATTTTTTTTATTACGCTTTGGCCTTTACTCTATTTGTACTTTACCAATTTAGTAAATGATAACAATCAAATCAAAATCAAAGAGTTGGCTCATGTTATTGTTCCTTCACTTGTCTTTTTGATTCTTTTTGGCATAGAACAGTATGTCACTACTGAAGCTTTACTTATGATAGGAAAAATTTTATTTCTCTCTGCTATAGTTTGGAACATAGCCTATGCAATTGCTTCTTATAAGCTATTAAAAAATAGGGTATGGAAACGATACAGTGATGTAGTAATAATCAATCAACAAAATAAAATAATCAAGAGATGGACACAAATATTATTTAGTATTTTTGTTTTAATGTTTATTCGATTTTTAATTAGTGTAATACTTATCAAAAATGGTTTGTGGTATGTTGCTCAAAATAATTACATGTGGGTGGGTGGATTGCTTTGGATTGGAATGTATGTCAAAATACTTTATTCGCCAGAATTCCTATACGGATATGATGTTTTTAAAAATAAAATTAAGGAATTGAAACAACAAACTATCATTTTTGACAATATATGGATTACAAAACATAATACGGAAATAATAAACATTCTAGATGTAAAATTAAAAGAAAAAATTGCACTCAATATAGAAAACTATATTATAGCAATAGAAAATCTTGCCTTAAACACAAACCTATTTTTCAGCAAGAATTTTAAACCAACCGATTTATCCCACAAATTAAATATACCGAAAAGCCACGTGCTTTATCTATTTAAGTACCATTCTAAAATAAGTTTTGCTGATTTTATTAAAACAATACGCATTCAGAAAACCGTTCTATTATTAAATGATGGGTACTTAGATTCCAATACTATGGAATCTTTGGCTTTTGAAACCGGTTTTTCATCTTACAGCGTTTTTTTTAAAAGTTTTAAATCTATTACAGGAAAATCCCCACAAGAATATAGTAATAACTAAGGATAGCGTGCAAGTACTATTCTTTTGTGAAAAGCTATTTTCAATAAAAATGGAAACATTTATTATGATATTAATGGTGTAATTAACACACTGTCCCTACCTTTTTTTTTATTCGTCAGGAGTACCTTAAAAGGTAGTCCGTACGATGCTATTAATTTACCGCGGTAAATGAATCAAGTTACCGCGGTAAATCAATCAAGTTACCGCGGTAAATTGAGTAAGTTACCGCGGTAGTTTATATAAGTTACCGCGGTAAATTGATTTGTTTGTCAGGACGAAGCATTTTATTTGTCCGGACAAACAAAAAGTAATGACCTAACGTCTTATTTTTAAGGCGATTACTATACTTTCTATTAGATAAACAAACCTATCAATTCTTAGCGATTTCTGGCTTAATTATAATAAAGTATTTACTGCTTGGAAAACAGATTTAGAGGAGATTTTAAAACAAATTTCCTACAGTTCTTCAATTAAATAAACCGATTGTTAAGCGGTAATATTAAAGAGGATGACCACATTCCCGAATGAACAGAAAAACAGATTTCAGTAGTAATTTATTTAGATTAAAACGTATGTAATTAAACCATAATAAAATTAAATCCTTGGCGAAATTTTCATGCTTTATTAAAATCCGTCAACTGATATAAATCAAAAATCTGCAATCAAAAATCTAAAACTTCATTGTCAATATCATTCTTAATAACTTTGGATATAAAATATTTTAAACCAAATCGAATTTCACTATATTAGCACACTCGAGGACTGAGCGAAATGCAAAGACCGAACAGAACGCACTTAAATTCAGTAAACTTTATAATGTCAGATCAAAATCAATATACCGAAGACAATATCCGTTCACTCGACTGGAAAGAACACATCCGAATGCGTCCCGGAATGTACATCGGAAAACTCGGTGATGGTTCGTCCCCAGATGACGGTATTTATATTCTTCTAAAAGAAGTTCTCGATAACTGTATCGATGAATTTGTTATGGGAGCCGGCAAAAACATTGAAGTTACCATCAAAGATAAAACCGTAACTGTCCGCGATTATGGACGTGGAATTCCACTTGGAAAAGTGATTGACGTAGTTTCCAAAATGAATACAGGGGGAAAATACGACTCGCTTGCCTTCAAAAAATCAGTAGGATTAAACGGAGTTGGGACAAAAGCCGTAAATGCGTTATCAAATTATTTTCGGGTAGAATCTGTTCGTGACGACAAACAAAAAGCCGCAGAATTTTCAGCAGGAAACTTAGTTCTCGAAGAAGATATTGTAGAAACTACCAAACGAAAAGGAACCAAAGTTACCTTTATTCCAGACGAAGCTATTTTCAAAAATTATAAATTCCGTTATGAATATGTAATTAGAATGGTAAAAAACTATTGTTATCTTAACAATGGTTTAACCATTTTATTCAATGGTGAAAAATATTTTTCAGAAAACGGACTTAGAGATTTATTAGAAGAAACCATTCACGCCGATGATTTAGAATATCCAATTATTCACTTGAAAGGCGAAGACATAGAAATTGCTTTAACACACAGTAAAACCCAATATAGCGAAGAATACCATTCGTTTGTAAACGGACAAAATACCACTCAAGGAGGAACGCACTTGGCAGCTTATCGCGAAGCAATTGTGAAAACCATTCGGGAATTTTACAACAAAAGTTTTGAAGCTTCCGATGTTAGAAAATCGATTGTAACTGCAATTAGCATAAAGGTTATGGAACCTGTTTTTGAGTCGCAAACCAAGACTAAATTAGGTTCTACAGATATGGGTTCGGAAGCAGGAATGCCTTCGGTTCGTACTTTTGTAAATGATTTTGTAAAAACCAAATTAGATAATTTCTTACATAAAAACCCACCAACAGCAGATGCTTTGTTACGCAAAATTCTTCAGGCAGAACGGGAACGTAAGGAACTTTCAGGCATCAGAAAATTAGCTACCGATCGTGCAAAAAAAGCCAATCTTCACAATAAAAAATTAAGAGATTGTCGGGCGCATCTTCCTGATACAAAAAATCCTAAATGTTTAGAAAGCACCCTTTTTATCACTGAGGGAGATTCGGCTTCTGGATCGATTACAAAGTCACGTGATGTGAATACCCAAGCGGTTTTCAGTTTGCGTGGAAAGCCATTGAATTCGTATGGAATGAGCAAAAAAATTGTTTATGAAAACGAAGAATTCAATTTGCTTCAAGCAGCATTAGACATTGAAGATGGTTTAGAAAAATTACGATACAACAACATTGTAATCGCTACCGATGCCGATGTCGATGGAATGCACATCCGATTATTATTGATTACTTTCTTCTTGCAATTTTTTCCAGAATTGATAAAAGAAGGACATTTATATATTTTGCAAACGCCACTTTTCAGAGTTCGAAATAAAAAAGAAACCATCTATTGTTATTCCGATGAAGAGCGAAAAGAAGCAATCGAAAAATTGAAACCAAAACCAGAAATCACAAGATTTAAAGGTTTGGGAGAAATATCGCCAGATGAATTCAAGAATTTCATTGGCGAAACCATTCGTTTGGATCCTGTTATGATGGACAAAAATACCTCAATTGAGCAATTATTGTCTTTTTATATGGGAAAAAATACGCCAGACCGACAGGAGTTTATCATCAAGAATTTGAAGGTGGATTTAGATGTTGTTGAAGCGAGTTAAATTAAAAGATTCCAAAAATTAAATGAACGAAGACGAAGATAACATCATCCAAAATGAAGACGAATTTAACGAAGAGTTAAACGAATCTGCAATTAAAGAAGGATTTGAAGACATAAAATCTTCAGAAGGAAAGCATTTTTACGAAAATGACGAGGACGGCAGCGATACTATTACCAAAGTTACAGGAATGTACAAAGATTGGTTTTTGGATTATGCTTCTTATGTAATTTTGGAGCGTGCTGTTCCTGCAATTGAGGACGGTTTTAAACCGGTTCAACGCCGTATTATGCACTCGCTTAAGGAGTTGGACGACGGTCGTTATAATAAAGTTGCCAATGTTGTTGGGCATACAATGCAATATCATCCCCACGGAGATCAGAGTATTGGTGATGCGATGGTGCAAATTGGACAAAGAGAATTATTAATAGATTGTCAGGGCAACTGGGGAAATATCCTTACTGGAGATAGCGCAGCAGCTTCTCGATATATTGAGGCACGTTTGTCTAAATTTGCTTTGGAAGTTTTATATTCCCCAAAAATTACCGATTGGGGAGTTTCTTACGATGGCCGTCGGGCTGAACCTAATAATTTACCTGTAAAATTCCCATTATTATTAGCTTCTGGAGCCGAAGGAATTGCTGTTGGACTTTCTACAAAAGTATTACCTCACAATTTTAATGAATTAATTGATGCTTCCATAAAAATATTAAAAGGAAAACCATTTCAGCTATTTCCGGATTTTATGACGCAAGGAATTGCAGATGTTTCCAACTATAATGACGGATTGCGTGGTGGAAGAGTTCGTGTTCGTGCCAAAATTAGTCAATTAGACAAAAATACGTTGGTGATTACCCAAATTCCGTTTTCTACAAATACGACTACTTTAATAGATAGTATATTGAAAGCCAATGAAAAGGGGAAAATCAAAATCAAGAAAATTGAAGACAATACTGCCGCTGAAGTTGAAATTTTAATTCATCTTTTTCCTGGTGTTTCGCCAGATAAAACTATCGATGCTTTGTTTGCTTTTACAGCTTGCGAAACTTCGGTAGCGCCTTTAGGATGTGTAATTGAAGACAATAAACCTTTATTTATTGGTGTTTCTGAAATGTTGAAAATTTCAACAAACAGAACTGTTCAATTGCTAAAAAGCGAACTCGAAATTCAATTAAGTGAATTAGAAGAACAATGGCATTTTGCATCTTTGGAACGTATTTTTATTGAACAAAAAATATACCGTTTAATTGAGGAAGAAACTACCAAAGAAGGCGTAATTTCTGCAATTGACGAAGGTTTGAAACCACATATAAAACATCTAAAACGAGCCATTACTGAAGAAGATATTCTGCGTTTGACCGAAATTCGGATTATGCGTATTTCGAAATTTGACAGCAATAAAGCCCAAGACAAAATCGAAGCTTTAGAAGGTGATATTGAACAAGTAAAACACGATTTGGACAATTTAATTGATTTTGCCATAGCATTTTTCACACGCCTTAAAGAGAAATATGGGAAAGGTAGAGAACGCCAAACAGAACTTCGCATTTTTGATGATATTGAAGCTACAAAAGTGGTTTTAAGAAATACAAAATTGTATGTAAATAAAGAAGAAGGATTTGTAGGAACAAGTCTTAAAAAAGACGAATATGTTACAGATTGCTCTGATATTGACGATGTAATCGTATTTCTACGAGATGGAAAAATGATGATTACCAAAGTCGATGCGAAAACATTTGTTGGTAAAGACATTATTCACATCGCTATTTTTGACAGAAGCGACAAACGCACGATTTATAATATGATTTATCGCGACGGTAAATCAGGACCTTCATACATAAAAAGGTTCAATGTTTCGGGAGTTACACGTGACAAACCGTATGATTTAACAAATGAAAAACCTGGCTCTCAGGTATTGTATTTTTCTTGTAATCCAAATGGTGAAGCCGAAGTAATTACTATTTTATTGCGCCAAGTAGGAAGTGTCAAAAAATTAAAATTCGATATTGATTTTGCAAAATTAGCCATCAAAGGTAGAACCTCAAAAGGGAATATTGTTACCAAATATCCTATCAAAAAAATCGAACTTAAGGAAAAAGGGATTTCAACATTATTACCACGAAAAGTTTGGTTTGATGATACTGTTCAACGATTGAATGTAGATTCACGTGGGGAATTGTTGGGTGAATTTAGACCAAGTGATAAAATTCTAATCATCCAACAATCAGGAAAACTGAAAGTTATTACGCCTGAATTGACGACGCATTTTGAAGAAGATATGGTTGTACTAGAAAAATGGATTCCTAAAAAACCTATTTCCGCTATTTATTATGATGGAGAAAAAGAGCGTTATTTTATAAAACGTTTCTTAGTCGAAGTTGAAAACAAGGAAGAAATTTTCATTACGGAACATCCAAATTCACAATTGGAAATCGTTTCAACGGATTATCGACCGGTTGC
>CANFVB010000066.1 GCA_947450355.1 Bacteroidota bacterium | reverse complement strand
TCTACACTTGAAATCCGAATGGATACTTGTGATGGTGAACTAAATCGAGTGCTTGGAGGCGGAATTGTACCTGGTTCTTTAATCCTTTTAGGCGGTGAGCCAGGAATTGGGAAAAGTACTTTATTGCTTCAAATTTCATTGAAATTACCTTACAAAACCTTATACGTTTCTGGTGAAGAAAGTCAGAAACAAATAAAAATGCGTGCCGAAAGAATCACGCCAAATGGTGATAATTGTTACATATTAACAGAAACAAAAACGCAAAATATATTTCGTCAAATTGAGGAAATTCAGCCTGAAATCGTAATTATAGATTCTATACAAACGTTACATACTGATTATATAGAATCGGCCGCTGGAAGTATTTCTCAAATACGAGAAACAACTGCCGAACTTATAAAATTTGCCAAAGAAACCAATGTTCCCGTAATTTTAATTGGACACATTACCAAAGACGGAAATATTGCAGGACCCAAAATTTTGGAACACATGGTTGATACTGTTTTGCAGTTTGAAGGCGACAGAAATCACGTGTATCGAATTTTACGTTCCCTAAAAAATAGGTTTGGTTCCACTGCGGAAATTGGAATTTATGAAATGCAAGGAACAGGATTACGCGAAGTTGCCAATCCTTCAGAAATATTGATTTCTCATAACGATGCCACGCTTTCTGGAACTGCAATTGCTTCTACTTTAGAAGGAATGCGTCCTTTAATGATTGAAATTCAAGCGCTTGTGAGTAGTGCTGTTTATGGAACGCCACAACGAAGTACAACAGGTTATAACGCTAAAAGGTTGAACATGATTTTGGCAGTTCTTGAAAAAAGAGCAGGATTTCATTTGGGTTCCAAAGACGTTTTTCTAAATGTAACTGGTGGACTTTCTGTTGATGATCCAGCGATAGATTTGGCAGTTGTTGCCGCTATTTTATCCTCAAATGAAGACATTGCCATCGGAAAAGATTATTGTTTTGCTGGCGAAGTCGGACTTTCAGGAGAAATACGCCCAGTGAACAGAATCGAGCAGCGCATTCAAGAAGCTGAAAAATTAGGATTCTCAACTATTTTTGTTTCTAAATATAATAAAATCGCAATGAAAAACACGTTCATCAACATCAGAATGGTGGCGAAAATTGAAGACATAGTTAGCGAATTATTCGGATAATCCAATGCGAACCAAAAAACAAAAAGCCCTACTTTTTTTAAAATTCTTTGCTGCATTTCTTGCGATAAGTATTGTTTTGCTCTTTGTTTTTCGGGAAGCGCTTTTGCAAAAAGCAATTACGAAAATTGAAAGCAAATTAGCAATAGATTATGCTACCAAATTAACCATCGAAAAAGCTCAATTTGATGGAATTTCAGGAATCGAATTGCAAAAGATAAATCTCGTTCCCAATCAAGCAGACACGCTTTTATCGGTAGAAAAAATCAAAACCAAAATCAATCTTCTAAAACTGATTATTGGAACCGTACAATTGGAAGGTTTGGAAATGAACAATGGTTTTGTACAATTGGTAAAAAATAAAAACGGACGCAATTTTGACGCTTTCATAAAACACAATAAATCCGAAACTGCCACTTCCCAAAACCAAAATTATGCCAAAACCGCCTACCGTTTGCTTTCAAAAATTTTAAATTTAGTGCCAACAGAAATGCATCTAGAAAATTTGTCTTTTCGGATGGACGATATGGGACGAAAAGTGACTTTTGACTTGAAACAATTGCAACTAAAAGATAAAGTTTTAGCGACTTCAATTAACGTTAAAACGAATGCTTTTTCGCAAATTTGGAACATAAAAGGAATTGCCAATCCAAGAGATAAAACCGCAGATTTGAAGTTCTTCAACGGCGATAGTTCCAAAATAAAAGTGCCTTATATCGACGAACGTTTTGGTCTTTTTTCCAGTTTTGACAGCATTCATCTGAACATTGCAAAAATCGAAATGGAAAGTGGCGAATTGCACATCGACGGGTTTACTTCCATTGTGAATTTAACGGTTAATCATCCAAAAATTGCCACAAAAGATGTCGTTGTAAAACAAGCGCGTTTCGACTATCATTTGCTTTTTGGCGAACATTTTATGGCAATTGACAGCAGTTCAACCATGCAAATGAACAACGTCAAAATCCATCCTTTTGCGGAATACAATACCGAAGAAGACACCGTTTATAAACTCCGAATTGCTATTCCAAAAATGAAAGCACAGCAATTTATCACTTCCTTGCCACAAGGATTATTTTCCCATTTTGAAGGCATGGAAACCGAAGGAAATTTCGATTATAAATTGGATTATAAATTCGTAAAAAACAAACCCAACCAATTGGTTTTTGAAAGTAAATTAACCAAAGAAAATCTGAAAATTATCAAATATGGCGACGCAAATTTATCCAAATTAAATTCGGAATTTACCTATCGTGCCATTGACAAAGGTATCTTGCAACGACCAATTATTGTTGGGAGTTCCAATCCGAATTTCACGCCTTTAAATCAGATTTCACCCTATTTACAAAAGTGCGTTTTAACTTCCGAAGATCCTTCGTTTTTCTCCCACCGTGGCTTTATAAATGACGCGTTCAAACAATCGATATTGAAAAATATTCGCACCAAAAAATTCTCTCGTGGTGCAAGTACCATAAGCATGCAATTGGTAAAAAATGTTTTTCTGACCCGTGAAAAAACACTTTCCCGAAAATTAGAGGAGATTTTATTGGTTTATATTCTAGAAAACAATCGCATTTCAAGCAAAGAACGCATGCTCGAAGTCTATTTTAATGTGATAGAATGGGGGCCAAATATCTATGGAATTGGCGAAGCTGCAAACTTCTATTTCAATAAAACCCCTGCTAATTTAACCCTAAAAGAATGTCTGTTCTTGGCTTCAATTGTTCCAAAACCTAAAAAATTCATGTACGAATTTAACCCCGATGGATTTTTGAAAGCGTTAGAAAATAAAAAGCAACAATTCATCAGTAATTTGATGTTACGCCGCGGTCTCATTATGGCTGACGACACAATTGGGCAGAATATCCCCATGTCAATTTCTGGAAATGCCCGTACTTTTTTGAAGTTCAAAGTGCAAGATTCTATCCCAATCGATTCCAAATTGATAGAAGAATTTTAGTTTATTCTTTTGGGCGTACCCTCGTTTTGAACGTCATTGCTAAATTTGAAGTAATAGTTAAACTCGGTCGGGCATTCCGCTGCAATCTTTGTTCCACTTCGTTCCACAAAGGATTTCCGCTGCAATCCCTCACGCAAAACCCGATAAATATATAAATTTGGTTCAATCAAATAACATTTCGAAATGCAAGTCGAGCTTTAACGCTATTGTCCCTATCGGAAAATATCTTATTTTTGCATAGATTCTGAATGCGTTTCGAGAATTTCTAAAAAACAATTATGATACAAAATCCAAAAAGATATACAATTACCGCAGCATTGCCTTACACGAATGGCCCAATTCATATTGGTCATTTGGCAGGTGTTTATGTGCCTTCGGATATTTATTCAAGATATTTAAGATTACAAGGAAGAGACGTTTTGTTTGTTTGCGGAAGCGATGAACATGGTGTTGCTATTTCTATGAAAGCCAAGAAAGAAGGGGTTTCGCCACAAGAAATTATTGATAAATATGACGGAATTATTCGTAAATCGTTTATAGATTTTGGAATTTCTTTTGATAATTATTCCAGAACTTCATCAAAAATTCATCACGATACAGCATCAGAATTTTTCAAAAAATTATACGATAAAGGTGATTTTATAGAGCAAGTTACCGAGCAATTATATGATGCAAAAGCAAATCAATTTTTGGCCGACAGATTTGTAATTGGAACTTGCCCAAAATGCGGACACGAAGAAGCGTATGGCGATCAATGTGAAAAATGTGGTTCTACACTAAATGCAACAGATTTAATCAACCCAAAATCAACTATTACGGGAGAAATTCCAGTAATGAAATCCACAAAACACTGGTTTTTGCCTCTGGATCGATACGATGAATTTTTGAGAGAATGGATTCTCGTTGGACATAAAAGCGATTGGAAACCCAATGTTTACGGGCAAGTGAAATCTTGGATTGATGGTGGATTAGAACCTCGTGCTGTAACCAGAGATTTAGATTGGGGAATTGATGTTCCAGTTGAAGGTGCCGAAGGAAAAAAATTATACGTGTGGTTTGATGCCCCAATTGGCTATATTTCTGCTTCAAAAGAATGGGCTTTGCGCGAAGGAAAAGAATGGGAACCGTATTGGAAAAATGAAGATACAAAATTGGTTCACTTCATTGGAAAAGACAATATTGTTTTTCATTGCATTATTTTTCCAGCGATGTTAAAGGCTGAAGGAAGTTATATTTTACCCGATAATGTTCCTGCAAATGAGTTCTTGAATTTGGAAGGAAACAAATTATCGACTTCAAAAAATTGGGCGGTTTGGTTGCACGAATATTTGGAAGATTTTCCAAATCAGCAAGATGTTTTGCGGTATGCATTGACATCAAATGCACCAGAAACCAAGGATAATGATTTTACTTGGAAAGATTTTCAAGCGAGAAACAATAATGAATTGGTTGCTATTTTTGGTAATTTTATAAATCGCGTAGTGGTTTTAACCAATAAATATTACGAAGGAATTGTTCCAAATCCAAGCCCCCTAACCCCCGAAGGGGGAACTCTCAACGTTACGGATTATGATAATGAAGTATTAACAGAGTTAAAAGCGTATCCAGCCGTAATTTCAAGTTCAATTGAGCGCTACAGATTTAGAGAAGCCTTGGGTGAATTGATGAATGTTGCTCGTTTGGGAAATAAATATCTTGCCGATGAAGAACCTTGGAAAGTAATCAAAGACAATCCAGAACGCGTGCAAACACAAATGTATGTTGCCTTGCAAATTGCAGCAGCATTGAGTTCCCTTTGCGAACCATTTCTTCCTTTTACAGCCATTAAACTTTCAAGAATCCTGAAAATAGAAAGTAAAATTGATTGGAAAACGGTTTCCGAAACTTCTGAATTGATTCCTTCAGGACACAAAATTGGTGAAGCAGAATTGCTTTTTGCTAAAATTGAAGACGAGGAAATTCAAAAACAAATTGACAAATTAGAAGCTACGAAAGTGGCAAATAAAGAAGAGATTGCTTCGTCTCTCGCAATGACTGAACCTCAGAAAGAAACAATTCAATATGAAGATTTCGCTAAAATGGATTTGCGTGTAGGAACGATTTTAGAAGCTGAGAAAATGCCAAAAGCAAACAAACTTTTGATTCTTAAAATCGATACAGGTATTGATGTGCGCACCATTGTTTCTGGAATTGCTGAGAGTTTTTCGCCAGAAGAAATTGTTGGAAAACGCGTTACAGTTTTAGTAAATTTGGCACCAAGAAATCTTCGTGGCGTCGAAAGCCAAGGAATGATTTTGATGACTACAAATGCCGAAGGAAAATTGGTTTTTGTGAATCCTGATGTTGATGGAGTTTCAAACGGCGAAACGATAAGCTAATCTCTTTACTAAATAAAATAAATTGGTTTGAAAAATTATGCTTCACCATTAAAAACATCTTAATTTCATGGAAATCTGTAGACGGGTGGAGCGAATCGCTAAAAATATTGGATTGGTTAATCGCTTTAGGATATAAGGCACGGTATGTTTTTATTAATTTAAATAAAAATACTTCTCAACCAAATGTGTCCACAAAAAAACCCGATAACTTTCATTATCGGGCTAGTCTATTATCTATCCGTCTTTTATCTCTTTAAATTCCCCCTTCGGGGGTTAGGGGGCTTTAATCATTCAACTTCAAAACTGCCATAAATGCTTCTTGTGGAATCTCTACATTTCCAACCAATCGCATTCTCTTTTTACCTTTTTTCTGTTTTTCCAATAACTTACGCTTACGAGAAATATCACCACCATAACATTTGGCAGTTACATCTTTACGCAACGCTTTTATAGTTTCACGAGAAATAACTTTCACGCCAATTGCAGCTTGAACAGGAATATCAAATTGCTGACGTGGAATCAATTCTTTCAACTTTTCGCACATTTTTTTACCAATAGAATAGGCATTATCAACGTGCATCAAGGACGATAAAGCATCCACAATCGTTGCATTCAACAATATATCCACTTTAACCAAATTCGAAGTTCGCATTCCAATTGGCGTATAATCAAACGAAGCATAACCTTTAGAAACGGTTTTCAAACGATCATAAAAATCGAATACAATTTCTGCCAATGGCATGTCAAATGTCAATTCTACTCGTTCCGTTGTAAGGTACGTTTGGTTTGTAATCAATCCCCGTTTTTCAATACACAAACTCATTACATTCCCCACAAAATCCGATTTTGTAATGATAGTTGCTTTTATAAAAGGTTCTTCAACTCTCTCTAAACGAGAAGGTTCTGGCAAGTCCGAAGGATTATTTACAATAAGTGGCGTTTCTGGATTTTTCTTGGTATAAGCCAAATACGAAACGTTAGGAACCGTAGTAATCACGGTCATATTAAACTCTCTTTCCAAACGTTCTTGGATAATTTCCATGTGCAACATTCCTAAGAATCCGCAACGGAAACCAAATCCTAAAGCCGCAGAACTTTCAGGAAGAAACACAAGTGACGCATCGTTCAACTGTAATTTTTCCATCGAGTTTCTAAGCTCTTCATAATCTTCGGTGTCCACAGGATAAATCCCCGCAAAAACCATTGGTTTCACATCTTCAAAACCCTGAATTCTATTTGTTGTTGGATTTTTTGCATCCGTCAACGTATCACCAACTTTTACTTCTTTCGCTTCTTTAATTCCCGAAATCAAATACCCAACATCACCAGCAGAAATTACCGATTTTGGAACTTGGTTCAATTTCAAAGTACCAATTTCGTCCGCAAAATATTCATTTCCGGTAGCCATAAATTTAATTTTCTGACCTTTTTTGATTTGTCCGTTTTTCACACGAAAAATAACTTCAATTCCACGAAACGGATTGTAATGCGAATCAAAAATCAAAGCCTGCAACGGCTCATCAACATCTCCTTTTGGAGGAGGAATTCTCTCGATAATCGCCGCCAAAATATTTTCGACACCCAAACCAGTTTTACCCGAAGCGTGAATAATTTCTTCTAATTTGCACCCTAATAAATCCACAATATCATCGCTAACTTCCTCAGGGCTTGCACTTGGCAAATCTACTTTGTTCAAAACTGGAATAATTTCCAAGTCATTTTCAAGAGCCAAATATAAATTCGAAATCGTTTGTGCCTGAATACTTTGCGCCGCATCCACAATCAAAAGCGCCCCTTCACAAGCCGCAATCGACCGAGAAACCTCATAAGAAAAATCCACGTGTCCCGGAGTATCAATCAAATTCAGGATATATTCTTGCCCTTTATACGTATATTCCATCTGAATCGCGTGACTCTTAATCGTAATCCCACGTTCGCGTTCCAAGTCCATATTGTCTAGCAATTGCGCCTTTTCTTCCCGCGCCGTAACCGTTTGAGTTGCCCCCAATAATCGATCCGCAAGCGTACTTTTCCCGTGGTCAATGTGTGCAATAATGCAAAAATTCCGTATGTGTTTCATCCTTTGTTGGTATCAATTTTATTTGGGCGTGACCCTCTAGATTGCTTCGTCGTTCCTCCTCGCAACTACGGGTCGGGCTATCCGCTCTATCTTTTGTTCCGCTTTCGCTCCACAAAAGGATGCCGCTGCTATCCCTCACGCGCGCAATTAATCTGCAAATATAGTTTAAATTCAGCACTTTCAAAGTCAATAAATTACAAACTAATTACTTTAATTAACTGTATTTTATCTCTTCGTCTATTATCTCATTATCTATTATCTCGTCATCTATTTTCTTTCAGTCTAAAATTCTATCTTTGCAAAAAAATAATCCCATTGATAAAAATTGGCAACATAGAACTTCCTGATTTTCCTTTACTTCTCGCTCCAATGGAAGATGTAAGCGATCCGCCTTTTCGCAGATTGTGCAAACAGCATGGTGCCGATTTGATGTATTCTGAATTCATTTCTTCTGAAGGATTAATTCGCGACGCCATAAAAAGCCGAATGAAACTTGATATTTTCGATTACGAACGCCCCGTTGGAATCCAGATTTTTGGTGGCGATGAAGAAGCCATGGCGATGTCGTCCAAAATTGTAACCACCGTAAATCCAGATATAATTGATATTAATTTTGGTTGTCCCGTAAAGAAAGTCGTTTGCAAAGGTGCTGGTGCTGGAGTTTTAAAAGATGTCGATTTAATGATTCGCTTGACACAAGCCGTAATCGATAGTACAAATCTTCCCGTAACCGTAAAAACGCGTTTGGGTTGGGATGATAATTCTATTAATATTGATGAGGTTGCTGAAAGATTACAAGATATTGGCGTAGCCGCTTTGAGCATTCATGCCCGAACTCGCGCTCAAATGTATAAAGGACAAGCCGATTGGTCGCACATAGCTCGTGTGAAAAATAATCCAAGAATCACCATGCCCATTTTCGGAAACGGCGATGTTGATACTCCCGAAAAAGCATTAAAATATAAAAACGAATATGGCATCGACGGAATTATGATTGGTCGTGCCGCCATTGGGTATCCTTGGATTTTCAATGAAATAAAACATTACTTCAAAACCGGAGAACATTTAGCAAAACCTTCTGTAGTCAATCGGGTAGAAGCGGTGCGAAATCACCTTACGTGGGCAATGGAATGGAAAGGCGAACGATTGGGAATTGTAGAAACGCGTCCTCATTATTCTAACTATTTCAAAGGAATTCAATCCTTTAAAGAACACCGACAAAAGTTGGTTACTCTAAGTACGCCCGAAGAATTATTTACCGCTTTAAATGAAATTGAAGATGCTTATGCAGATTATCAGGTTGTGTAAAACTATAATCACAAACCAGACAGGTTTTTAAAACCTGTCTGGTTTTTCAAATATTATTCCAATAATTTCTTACTCACGCGACTACTCGCAATCAACGAAGCGATAAATCCTAATGAAACAATCGTTGTCAATACAATTAGCACATTTTTAAATAAGAATGCCACAGGATATGCAAGTGATGGCGTAATCATAATTACTTCAAATTGCTGCTGAATTAAAACAATGATAATTCCTAAAACAAGTCCCAAAACACCACCCAAAACACTTAGTAAAGTTCCTTGAAGCAAGAATATTTTTCTTAGATCTTTCACTTCTGTCCCCAGATTGTAAAGCGTTTTTAGATTTCCTCGTTTGTCTAAAATCATCATAATAATTGCGCCCGCAAGCGTGAATAATGTTAGAATTATTACGAGTGTAAATAATAGATAAATAGCGGTATTTTCGGTGTTCAACATTTTATACAACGCATCATTTAATTGCGCCCTGTTTTTAATGGTGATTTTGTTATTAAAAATCGTTTGTAGTTGCTCCTTAACTCTATTTTCGTCTGCATTGGGTTTCAGTTTTAGTTCTAAAGTAGTAATTTGATTGGGCTGAAAACCGAGTAATTCTCTTGCCACTTCAATATCTGAAAACACGTATTTAGAATCCAATTCTTCGCTAACGGCATAAATACCAACAGGGATTAATCCGATTTTAGTGAAGGCATCATCAGGATTTTCAATATTTCCCTTTCCTGGTTTTGGTGCAAATACTTCAAAAGCATTATTGAAATCAAATATTCCTAACGATAATTTTTGCGAAATTCCATAGCCTACAACAACTTGCGATGTTTTGGGACTTAGCCATTGTCCGTTAAAAAGACTTTTTTTAATATTGCTGACCTTTAAAAAAGAAGCGTCAACACCTTTCAAATAGGTAAATTGTTCTTTCCCATCAAACATAAAAAGCACCCGTTCCTCAATGATTTTACTAAACGAGGCAACGCCATCAATAGTCTTGATTTCTTTTTCTTGTTGCGGTGAAATAGTATAGGATTTTCCTAAAGTACTACTGATTTTTAAGTCGGGGTCAAAGTCATTGCTGAACGACAAACTAAAATTTACTAAGCCACTAAAAATGGATAAAACCACAAACAAAACCATCGAACTAACTATAATTCCAAGGGAAGCAATGCCATTAATAATGTTAATTGCATTGTTTTTATTGGCACTTTTCAGGTAGCGTTTGGCTATGTAAAAAGGGAAGTTCAAATTAGGTTGTTCTTCGTTTTTCTAAAAGCTCGCGGTTTTCAATTGGATTTTCTTTTGATGCTAAGGCATTGTCAATCTTCTCAATATAATCCAAAGAATCGTCGATAAAGAAAGTCAAATTTGGCACTTTTCGCAATTGAAGTTTTACTCTTTGCGATAAATCGTGTTTGATTAATTTGGTATTGGATCGAATTGCTACCAATGTTTCTGCTGCTTTTTCTTGAGGAAAAATACTTAGATGCACTGTTGCAACTGATAAATCTGTTGTTACAATTACTTTGGAAACGGAAATAATTAAATTAGAAATTCCATTTTTTCGTATTTCACCTTGCAAAATATCTACCAAATCTTTTTGGATTACACCACCTATTTTTTTCTGTCTATTTGTTTCCATACTGCAAAAATACAATTTTTTTGAGTTCTAGCGTTTCAAAGTCGCAATGCGATACATTTTTTTATCTTTGTTTGGTAATAAAAGCACTAATTTTACTATTTATTTTCGATTTCACTGAAATCGATTAACCGAATCAACTATAAAATGAGAAAAATAGAACATATTGGAATTGCTGTCAAAAGTCTTGAAGTTTCAAATTTAGT
>CANFVB010000065.1 GCA_947450355.1 Bacteroidota bacterium | reverse complement strand
ATTGGAATGTTTTTCTTTTTGAATTCCTTTAAAAAAAGTACGGATTCGTCATAAAATATTGGGGCAAATAACAAACCGTCAAATTCTTCTTCTAAAACTTTTTTTGCTAGTTTTTTGAATGATGACGAACTGTACTTGTAATAAAAATATTCCATTTTCACTCCAAACCTTTCAAATTCTTCAGCAGCTTTTTTAACACCTAAAACAGGGGCTATCCAATATTCTAATCCTTCATGTTGAGGTAAAAATACTGCGAATCTGAATTTTTTATTGAATGCCAAGTTACTTGCGTAAATATTTCTCTGGTAGCCATATTCTTTGACAATAGCATTTACGATATCAATGTTTTCTTGAGAAACCTGACCGCGATTATGGAGTATTCGGTCAACAGTCCCAACAGAGATATTCGCAAGTTTCGCTATTTTTTTTATTGTTATTATGGCAATTGATATAGGTTAAACATTTCGTAAAGTTTACAAATTTAATTTTTTATTTAAAATTATTGAAATAAAAGTTAATTATAATATTTTTTATATAGATTTGCATATCCGTGTTCGTACACGATAAATTGTTATTTTTTAATATTTAACTTTAAAACCCTTTAATAATTTAATAAATATAATTTAAGATGTCAAAAAAAGTAGTAACATTTGGTGAGATAATGTTAAGATTAGCACCACAAGGATTTTTAAGATTTTCACAAGCCGACAATTTCGATGTTGTATATGGAGGAGGAGAATCTAACGTAGCGGTTTCATTAGCAAATTATGGAATTCCAGTTGATTTTGTAACCCGTTTACCAAAAAATGATATTGGAGAATGTGCCATGATGGAAATGCGTAAAAGAGGCGTTGGTGTTGACAAAATTGTTTGGGGTGGCGACCGTTTGGGAATTTACTTTTTAGAAACCGGAGCTGTAAGCAGAGGAAGCAAAGTAGTTTATGATAGATCACATTCTTCGATGTCTGATATTCAACCAGGAATGGTGAATTGGGAAGAAGTTTTTCAAGGTGTCGAATGGTTTCACTGGACTGGAATTACTCCAGCAATCTCACAAAGTTCTGCCGATGCTTGTTTAGAAGCGGTAAAAGTAGCTAGCAAACTAGGCGTTACAATTTCAACCGATTTAAATTACCGTGCCAAACTTTGGAAATACGGTGGAGATCGTGAGGCTATCATGACCGAATTAACATCCTATTGCGATGTGATTTTAGGAAATGAAGAAGATGCCGAAATGCACTTTGGTATCAAACCAGCAGGAGCAGCAGTTCAAACACACGGACATGATGTAAAAGCAGAAGCGTTTTTATCTGTTTGTCAACAAATGATGGAAAAGTTCCCAAGAGCTAAAAAAGTGATTACTACTTTAAGAGGTTCTATTTCTGCTTCTCATAACACTTGGGCAGGAGTTTTATACGATGGAAAAGAAATGCTACAAACACGTCAATACCAAATTACAGATATTGTTGATAGAGTAGGTGGCGGAGATTCATTCATGGGAGGTTTAATCTACGGATTATTGACTTATCCTGATAATGATCAAAACGCATTGGATTTTGCAGTTGCAGCTTCTTGCTTGAAACACACCATTAAAGGCGATGCCAATTTGGTAACTGTTGATGAGGTTAATAAACTAATGGGAGGCGATGCTTCTGGTAGAGTTGCAAGATAAGTAAGAAATTATGATAATAGATACCTTAAACAACGCATCAAAATATTATAGTTTGCATCCTTCCTTTGCGAAAGCATTTGAGTTTTTACATCAAAATGATTTGGCAAATCTTGCTGAAGGCGTTTCAGAAACACCGGAAGGATTGAAGTTAATTGTCAATACTGCAAATGGAAAAACAGAGGAAGCAAGTTTAGCAAAATTTGAATGTCACGATAATAATATCGATATACAAGTTTGTGTAAAAGGATTGGAAACCTACGGTTGGAAACCAAGAGAAAAATGCGTAACACAAAACGGGGCGTATAATCCCGAAAAAGATGTTCGTTTTTTTAGCGATGCACCCGACATGTTTTTCCAATTAACAGACGGACAATTTGCCATTTTCTTTCCAGAAGATGTCCATGCCCCGATGATTGGCGAAGGCGAAATAAAAAAAGTAGTAATTAAAGTTAAAATATAAAGTATGAGCACTATCCAAAAAGTATCCGACGCAATTGTACAACAAGGAATGCTTCCGTTGTATTTCAATGCCGATGAAACGGTAACAATAGAAGTTTTGAGAGCAATTTATAGAGCAGGAATCAAAGCGGTTGAATATACCAGTCGTGGCGAAACAGCTTTATCCAACTTCACGAAAATGGTTGAAGTTAGAAATGCGGAAATGCCTGATTTGTTATTGGGTATTGGAACCATAAAGAATTTGCCACAAGCGGAAGAATATTTTGCTGTTGGAGCCGATTTTTTCATCAGTCCGGGATTTGTTCCAGAAGTTGCAACATTTTTAAAAAGCAAAGGAATTTTATATAGCCCAGGTTGTATGACACCAACAGAAATCATAGCTGCTGAAAATGCTGGGATTCATTTCATCAAATTGTTTCCCGGGAATATGCTAGGACCTGATTTCTTGAGTGGAATTAAAGATATTTTCCCAAAATTATTGTTCATGCCAACAGGTGGTGTGGATACAACCAAAGAAAATATCGGCGGTTGGTTCAAAGCTGGAGTTTCGGCAGTTGGAATGGGAAGTAAATTAATCAGCAAACAATTAATGGCTGATAAAGATTACGCAACAATTGAATCGGAAACAAAAACAGTTTTGAGCTTAATTCAAACTATAAAATAAAACTTCCATAGATTTATTGAAAACATATTAGGATTAAGAAAAGATGAAAAAATTAAACAGAATAAATACAGGATTAGAAAAATTGCAACCTATTAAAGTGGTACAATTTGGTGAAGGTAATTTCTTAAGAGCTTTCGTTGATTATGCTTTTCAAAGACTAAATAACGAAGTTGATTTCAATGCTGGAATCGCAATGGTTCAGCCATTAAAAGACGGTATGGTAAACATGATAAACGACCAAGATGGGCTTTATACTTTGTTTATGAATGGAATCAAAAAAGGCGAAAAAATTCAGGATATAGAGTTGATTACGAATATAGTAAAAGCTATAAATCCATATACTAATTTTGCGGATTATTTAGCCTTAGCCAAAGAAGAGGAACTTCAGTTTATTGTTTCAAATACCACTGAAGCGGGAATTGAATTTATTGAAAGTGATACTACAGAAATGCAGCCACCAACATCATTTCCTGCTAAATTGACTGTTTTATTATATGAAAGATTCAAACATTTCAATGGAGATGCTTCTAAAGGATTGATAATAATTCCCTGTGAATTAATTGATTACAACTCGGAAACTTTAAAAAAGTGTATTTTGCAATATTGTGATTTATGGAATTTAGGAGCCGAATTCAAAACTTGGGTTTCAGATGCTTGTACGTATCACAGTACTTTGGTTGACAGAATTGTTCCTGGATATCCAAGAGCTGAAATTGAAGAATACAATAACAAATTAGAGTATCAAGATAATTTAATTGTTGCTGCTGAACCATTTTTTCTTTGGGCAATTGAAGGCGGTGAAGCTTTAAAACAAAAATTACCTTTTCATAAAACGAATTTGAATGTTAAGATTGTGGACGATATTCGACCTTATAAAATGATAAAAGTTCGTATTTTAAACGGGGCACACACAGCAATGGTTCCTTTTTCGCTTTTGTACGGTAACAAATTAGTTATGGAAACCGTTAACGGAAGTTTTACTGGAAAATTCGTAAACAGCATTATTAGTGAAATTAGCGGCACTCTTGATATGGACAAAAATGAAATTCGTGCCTATACAGAAGAGGTAATGGATCGATTTAAAAATCCATTTATCAAACATGCACTTTCTGATATTGCTTTAAATTCTATTTCAAAATTCAAAGTAAGAGTTTTGCCTAGTTTATTGCAATATTATAATGCGAATAAAAAATTGCCTACTAATTTGACTTTTTCATTAGCGTGTTTAATCCAATTCTACAAAGGAACTTGGAATAATGAAGCACTTCCTGTAAAAGATTCTCCAGAAATAGTTGAAGCATTTAAAAATTCGTGGCAATTAAGGACTTTAGATTCGGTTGTGACTAAAATTCTTGTAAATACCGAATTCTGGGGTGAAGATTTAACAAAAATTGATGGATTAGAAGTAGCTTTGGTTCTTGCTTTAAATGAAATTGAATCCAATGGAATCGAACAAGGTTTTACCAATTTTAGCCAACAATATTAAATAGATTATAATGCAAAAGAAATTAATAAAAGTAAATCCAGCAGATAACGTAATTGTTGCATTAACCGATTTGGTACAAAACGAACAAATTATGTTTGAAGGAACTACCGTCTCGCCAACAACAGATGTTAAAGCAAAACATAAAATTGCAGAGAAAGATTTTGAAATTGGTGATGCTATTATAATGTATGGCGTTTTGGTTGGAAAAGCTGCAAAACCAGTAAAAAAAGGAGAAGTAATTACCACCGAAAATGTAAAACATCAAAGTGAAAAAGTTTTTGGAAAAAACGGAAATTTAGGTTGGACTCCACCAAATGTAGATCGCTGGAAAGACAAAACTTTCAACGGTTACCACCGAACTGATGGACAAGTTGGAACCAAAAACGTTTGGTTATTTTTTCCATTGGTTTTTTGTGAAAACAAAAATATCGAAAAGCTTAAAGATATTTTCGAAAACGAATTACTACCAAAAAAAGAAGTTTCTTATAAAAATTTGTTACGCTCTTTAATTGAAGAAAAAAGCATAGAAGAAGTTTCAGATAAACAGTCAAATGAAAATCTTTTAGATAATATTGAAGTAAAATTCATCAATCACCAAGGTGGTTGTGGTGGTATTCGACAAGATTCGGAATTGTTGGCAAAACTGCTTGCAGGATATGTGAACAACCCAAATGTTGCAGGGGCAACTGTTTTAAGTTTGGGATGCCAAAATTTGCAAATAGATATTTTTAAAAAGGCATTGAATGAAATGAGTCCGAATAGTGATAAAGAAATTTTAATCTATGAGCAACAACAAATTGGAACTACCGATAAAATGTTTCAAATGGTGATTAAAGATTCTTATGATGCCATTAAAAGAGCGAACAAAATTGAACGTAAACCTGCTCCTCTTTCAAAACTAAGTATTGGTTTGGAATGTGGCGGCTCCGACGGATTCTCAGGAATTTCTGCTAATCCAGCATTAGGAATTGTTTCAGATATTTTTGCGGCCTTGGGAGGGAAAACCATTTTGGCAGAGTTTCCAGAATTATGTGGCGTTGAGCAAGAATTGATGAACCGATGTGTGGACGAAGAAAAAGCGGATAAGTTTTTAACTTTGATGAAAGCTTTTGAAAAATCAGTGGTTGATGCAGGTTCAGGTTTTGATATGAACCCATCTCCAGGAAATATCAAAGACGGATTAATTACAGATGCTATGAAATCTGCTGGCGCAGCTAAAAAAGGTGGAACTTCTCCAATTGTAGATGTTTTAGATTACGGCGAATATGTTTCAAAACCAGGTTTAAATCTTCTAAATACCCCAGGAAATGATGCCGAATGCACTACAGGATTGGTTGGATCTGGAGCCACAGTTGTTTTATTTACCACAGGTTTAGGAAATCCAATGGGAAATCCGATTACACCGGTTGTGAAAATTTCTTCGAACACGGCATTAATTAATAGAATGTCTGATATTATTGATGTAAATGCAGGAACTGTAATTACGGGTGAAAAAACTATTACCGAAGTTGGAGCAGAAATAGTAGATTATATTATTGAATTGGCAAGTGGAAATGTGGAAACAAAAGCAGATCAGTTGAAACAAGATGTATTTATTCCTTGGAAAAGAGGAGTTTCATTATAGTTAGTTTTTTAGAGTTTTAGTTTTAGAAAAGTGTGGAATTTATTCCACACTTTTTTGTTTTATACCTATTTGAAATATCTCAATTTTAATACTAACTATCTAAATTAGTATTTTGACGTTGCAAAAGAACAAATAGCGTTGGAATTTTTTATTAAACAATTTGAAAATTAGTAGTAATACTTGAAAAAGAGTTTAATATATTGTAATTCATTGTTTTAATTTCATTTCTGATTACGCAATCGATTGCAATTTCGTGTACATTCTTTATGTTTTTTAATAATTATTCATAAAATAATAAATAAAAACATGATTTTATTTATTATTTTATGAATAATATAAAAATAAGCAAGTTCTATTAAAAATATAATTTATTCGTATTGTACATTAAAACCAATTATATATATTTGTGCAATCGATTGCTCTTTTGTGATTTATACATTATATAGGATTGCTTTTTTTGAAAGTTGTGCTTATAAAATATAAATTTAATAGAGTAACAGGGTTAAAAAATTAAAACCCAATATAATAGTAACTTAATTTATTTTTTATGAACACAATTACTCAAAATTTTTATCAAACTTCTTCGACAATTCGGTTTTCTCGATTCGCTAAGTCATTAGCTTTAGTCTTATTGATTATTGCGGGATTGTTTTCTTCTCAAAATGTGTTTTCTCAAGCACAAACTTTAGGAAGTTTTCCTTTAATGAATGGAAGTTTCGAAGCATCCAATGCTTTTCAAGTAGTTACATCGACTCTTTCAACTGGGGTTCAAAGAACTGGTTGGAGTTATGTTTCTGGAGCAGCTACTTTAGTTAACAATACAACTATAGTACGTTCCGGGGGCAATTCGTTAGATTTGTCAACTTCAAGCTCTACAAATTATACGGTTAGTCCAACTGCTCCTACTACCGCTGTTGGGTCGGCTACGGCTTATGTAGTTCAATTTTACGCATGGAAAAACAATACAGGAACTGCAAGGCTTTTAAATGTCTCAGTTACGCCAGACGTTACTTTTGGAACTGCTGTTGCAAGTGCATCGGTTGTAGGTACAACTGGTTCGGTTTCTACATCTTGGGGAAAATATACTTTTTTGGTAACTTCTGGTGCGGGTACTGCAACACCTCGTTACGGATCTGTTAAAATTGCCGGTAGTGGTGGAAGTTTTGCAAATGTAATTTTAGACGATTTTTGCATGTATGCAGGTACTTCTGTTGATGCAACAGCACCAGATTCTCCGATAGTTCCTTATGCTGTTTCTGGAACTTCAACTAACACAACGATTAGTTGGACTGCACCAACAACAGGAGTTGATGGCGGAGGTTATTTGGTTGTTCGTTTTCCTTCAAATCCTGGGGTTAATATAGATCCGAATCAAAATGGTATTTATTCAGTTGGAAATATAATATACTCTAATGCAACGACTCGTGTTCTTAATTCATCCTTAGATGGAATAGTTGTTTATTCTGGAACTGATATGTCTTTTAATGATACTAACGCAACAGCTGGCTGTTATTATAAAATTTACACCTTAGATAAAGCATTTAATTATTCAAATGAAATTACTTCAACTTTGCCAGGTGCTCCAGCTTCAATGACTGGTGCTGCTACGGCAACCGCTTTTACAACTACTTATGGAACTGCTTCAGCAGTACAAAGTTTTAACGTAGGGGGAAATGGTTTAACAAATAATATAGTTGCAACTGCTCCAGCAGGCTACGAAGTTTCTTCTGATGGTACAACCTATGGTACAACCGCGACGGTAACTTATGACACAAATACAGGATTGGCAAATGGATTAATTCGATTAAGGTTGGCAGCAACCGCCCCAGTTTCAGGTTCTTATAATAGTAACCAAATTTCAATTATAAGTAGTCCATTAACTACACAATATATTACTACTGCGGCTACTGGAAATACAGTGACTGCGAAAGCGCTAACAATTACTGGTTTAACAGGAGGTGTTTCAAGAGCTTATAATGCAACTACCATCGCGACTTATTCGGGAACAGCAACTTATGCTGGGGGGTTTGCAAATGGTGAAACTTACGCTACAGTTACAGGAACTCCAGTTGGTAATTTTGCTACAGCTGCCGTTGGTTCTTCTAAAGCAATTACAATTACTGGGTATACTGCCCCATCAACTAATTATTCCGTTACACAACCAACAGGTTTGACAGGAACTATTACTAAAGCACCATTAACAATTACAGCATATAATCAAAGCGTAACCTTCGGAACTGCTGCTAATGCTGTGACTAGTTCAGGTTCGTATTCTGCTTCTGGTTTAGCACCTGGAGAAACAATTGCTAACTTAGGTGGTACAGTGGCGTATTCTACAACTTATACTTCAACAACTGCAGCTGGAACTGCTGGTGTTACTATTACTCCTTCAGGATTGTCTTCAACCAATTATAGTTTTGCATATAATACTGGTTCTGTTACAATAAACAAAGCCAACTCAACTATTACAGTAAATGGAGCTAGTAGTTTTACTTATGATGGTAATCCTCACGGGCCAATTGCAACTATAGTTACTGGTTCAACTGGTGTCGTGACGTATGCGTATTCTGGTGTTTCACCTACTGTTTATTCAGAAAGATCAATTCTGCCAACAGATGCAGGTTCGTATCAAGTAATTGCAACTGTTCTTTCTGATACCAATTATAATTCTGCTTCATCTGCTGTGTTTAATTTTTCTATTTCAAATGCTGTAGTTCCTATAATCTCAAATAGTCCTTTAACTGCATCAGCAACTTATGGTGTAGCTTCTTCTTCATTTTTTATTACAGCTTCTGAAAACCCAACGTCTTATTCTGCTTCTTTTGGTTTGCTTACAGGTTTAAGTATTAATACAAATACAGGAGAAATATCAGGAACCCCAACTGCAGCTCCAGGAATCTATAATGTCACAATTGGTGCAAATAATGGTGCAATTGGAACCGCTAATTTAGTATATACTATACTTGCAAAATCAGTGTCTGTTGATGGTGCTATCGCAAATTCAAAAGTATATGACAAAACTACTGCTGCAGTAGTTTCAGGAACTTTAAATGGTGTTGTTTCTGGTGACGAAAGTAGTATCTCTTTAAATGGGGCAGGTACTTTTTCTCAAACCGCAGTAGGTGCAAATCTTACAGTAACGACTTCATTAAGTGGTGCGAAAACTTCTTATTACTCTTTAACACAACCTATAATCACTGCAAGTATTACTCCGAAAGCATTAACTGTTAGTGCTGCAACAGTAACTTCAAGAGCTTATACAGGATTGAACCCTGCGACAATTACAGGTGTTACTTTGGCAGGTGTTATTTCGGGAGATACTGTGTCCACAACTGGTGGTGGAACATTTACAGATGTAAATGCAAATACTTTAATTCCAGTACAAACTAGTTTAGTTTTGGGAGGAACAGCTGCTGGTAATTATACTTTAACGCAACCTACAAATTTAACAGGGACTATTACAAAAGCTAATTTAACAATTAAAGCTTCAGACCAATCAGTTCTTTATGGTACAGCAGTTGCTACAATAACTGGTGCATTTGCTTATACCGTAACTGCAGGCCTTGTAAATGGTGAATTAGCATCTTCTGTTATAACAGGCGGTTTACCAGCATACACTTGCTCCTATACAATTACAAGTACAGTTTCAAAATCAATTTCAATTGCTGTAGGTTCTCTAACAGCAACAAGTAATTATAATTTTAATTCGTTCACAAGTGGTGTTGTTACTATAACTCCAATAAATCAAACGATATCTTTCGGTGCATTAGCAACTAAAGCATTAGGTTTTGCAGATTTTGCTCCAGGTGCAACTTCCACTTCAGGAGGTACAATTACTTATGCAAGTTCAAATCCATTAGTTGCTACAATTGTTTCTAATAAAATACATTATATTGGAGCAGGTGTTACTACAATTACCGCTTCTTGTGCTGCAACTTCTGCATACAATGCTGCTAATGATGTTACTCAAACACTTACAATTAAAACGCCTATTGCGGCGTGGAATTTTTATGGTAATACTGGAGCTGGTTTAACTGCAAAACAAGCTTATTTGTTTAATTCAGGTTTAATTTCAGCCTCTTCAGCTGATTATATTACACGTGGTTCTTCAGCTACAGGTAATACAGGTGGTACAAATGCATTTAAAACAAATTTTCCACTATCAAGTTCATTTAATACTAGTAATCCATTAGTTTCTAATTCTAATAATGCCTATTATCAAGTTACTTTAACGCCTAGTGCTGTGAAAAATGTTTCACTTTCTACAATTGATGCACATTTTTACGATTCTGGAAATGGTGCTAATGCTGCCCCTGGAGTTACTTTTCAATTTGCTTATAGCTTAGATGGAGGGACAACCGTAACAGCTATAGGAAGCCCAGTTACTTCAACATCATTAGCACCATCTCAAATAGATGTTTCAAATATTGCAGACTTACAAAACGTTAAAGCAGGTAAAACAATTACTTTGAGATTCTTTGCAAGTGGTCAAGCAGTTCAAGGTTGGGGTTTAGGTTCGCCAACAGCTACATCGGATAATGATGGTTTATCAATTGGTGGTACTTTCACAGACTGTATTAATCCATCTTCTGGAGGAACAATTGCTGGAGATCAATCATTATGTACACCTGCAAATCCAGCTACGTTTACTAATGATTCTTTACCAAGTGGTCAAACAGGAGTTTTACAATACCAATGGCAATCTTCTACAGATAATATTACATTTAATGATATAGCAAGTGCTGCTTCAAGTACGTATAATGCTCCTTCTGGATTAACAGAAACTACCTATTACAAAAGACTTTCAAGAGTATCTTGTCAATCAAGTTGGACGGGTGCTGCAGAAAGTAATGTAATTACGGTAACAGTTCATACAACTCCATTACCCTCAGCCCTAGCTCAGATTTATTCTGGTGGTGCTACTGTTGCTAACTTAATAGCTTCGGGTACTGAATTAAAGTGGTATGAT
>CANFVB010000064.1 GCA_947450355.1 Bacteroidota bacterium | reverse complement strand
TTTCAATTGTAATTCCTGCTGTCCATTGCAATCTCCCAATTGTTCCGTTCCTCCACAATTGCGAGGATTTCCATTTCCATCAGGGCTAAATCTAAATTCATTTTCTTCTTTTAATTGTAATTTAAAATTCAACTTAAATTAATTTTCATAACATCTATTTTTTGGTTTATAATTAACGAAATTATATTTTAATATTCGTAAATTAGTGTAAATCAAATATATAGAAATTATGAAAACAATAAAACTTATTTTTTTACTATTTATTTTGTTTGTTTCAAATGTGAATTTTGCGCAATTTGGAACCCTAGACACCTCATTTGGAAGAGGCGGAATTGTAATAACTCCGTTTAATGGTTTCGATGCAGCCGTGCAGTCCTTACTGGTTCAGCCCGACAAGAAAATAATTGCTGGAGGTTCAATTTCTAAAAGTGGAACGACTCAATTTAGTTTGGCAAGATATAATATTGACGGCAGTCTTGATGAAACATTTGGAAATTTAGGTCAATCAAATACCAATTATCCTGAGTTGATGGTACTGTCTTCCATGGCTTTGCAGTCTGACGGCAAGATTATTGTAGCTGGAAATTTGTACAATTCAAGCGTTTCAATTTCCCGTTTTGTTTTAGTTCGATATGACAGCAACGGAATTTTAGACACTTCCTTCGGTATTGATGGACGGGTAATTACAAATATAAGTGATAAATTAGACAGAATTGCGTCGATACTAATTCAATATGACGGGAAAATAATTGCTTCTGGCGCCACATCTGATGACGCAACTTTCAGTGATTTCGCAATGGTTAGGTACAATTCTGATGGAACTTTAGACACAAATTTTGGCAATAATGGAGTAGTGGTAACTTCACTTCAAGCTTGGAATTTTGCAAATGCAATTACCACGAATAGTGATGATGAATTAATTATTGCAGGGACAACAACCAGAGATTTTAATATAGATTTCGGGTTTGATTATGATTTTGCAGTATTAAAATTTGATTCAAAAGGTCACTTAGATACCACTTTTGGAAATGGTGGAAACAGCATTATTGGCACCACCCAAGCCAATGAAAAAGCACTTTCCGTAAAAGTTTTGTCCGATGGAAAAATTGTTCTTGCCGGCGAACTTCATAGCTCAAAATATGCTTTTATGCTCGCTCAGTTATTGCCAAATGGAGATTTAGATGCTTCTTTTGGGATTAGCGGAGTGGCACTAAATACCTTGTCAAATGAGTTTATTGAAAGCGTTGCAATGCAAATTGATGGGAAATTTCTCATCACAGAATACACCGGAACTGGCGGTTGCTGCAGTGCCGACATCAAATTAATTCGGTTTTTGGAAGACGGAAATTACGACACTACTTTTGGAACAAATGGAATCGTGACAGCCAATTTTTTAAACGAAAATAATCAAGCCAATGCGATTGTAATTCAAGCCGATGGAAAAATTGTAATTGGCGGTGTTTCCGGAAACCAAATCCATTCCGATTATGGTTTAGCCCGTTTCAACTCCGAATTGGCATTGTCAAATCCTATAATTAATACTATAAACAACACTTTTTCAGCCTATCCAAACCCCGTAAATCAAAGTGTAAATTTAGATTTAAATCTCAAAGAAGCTCAAAAATTAAGTGTTGATTTATTCAATATTAATGGTGTAAAAGTCATCAATTTACTGAATAACCAGGAATTCCCGTTGGGTTATACTTCACAAAAATTACAACTTCCAGAAACCTTGTCCAGAGGTGTTTACTTTTTGTCTATTTCCAACGGAACATTTCTTTCCAATATAAAAATTGTTAAATAAGACTATTAATTTGCTCTAGCACGTCAAATTTGACATCAAGCACGTCAAATTTGACGTCTATGTATGTCAAATTTGACGTCAGTAACGTCAAATTTGACATCAAGCATGTCAAATTTGACATCAAGCACGTCAAATTTGACATCAGACACGTCAAATTTGGCATCAAGAACTCATCCTTTTTAAAGAGATGGGTTTTTGGTTTTTTTAGAAGCACCATTTTTGGCATTTTTTCAATTGTAATTCCTGCTGTCCATTGCAATCCACGCTAAAAAGCGTGGGATTTCCATTTCCATCAGGGCTAAATCTAAATTCATTTTCTTTCTTTAAATGTATTTTTTATTCTGCATTATAAAAGTATATTTGTAGCACTAAATAATAAAAATGGAATTAAATTTAACAAGACCAATTTGCTTTTTTGACCTCGAAACCACAGGAATCGATGTCGCTAAAGACAGAATTGTCGAAATAGCGGTATTCAAAGTTTTTCCAAACGGAAACAAAGAAAGTAAAACCTGGTTGGTGAATCCTACTATTCCAATTCCTTGGCAAACTACCGCCGTTCATGGAATTACAAACGAAAAAGTTGCCAACGAACCAACATTCAAAGAATTATCGTCTGTCATATATAATATGATAAAAGACAGCGATTTGGCGGGTTACAATTCCGATCGATTTGATATTCCATTATTAGCAGAAGAATTGCTGCGTGCTGGAGTTGACTTTGATATGAAAGGACGTGTTTCTGTTGATGTTCAAACGGTTTTCCACAAAAAAGAAGAACGAACTTTGAGTGCAGCTTTAAAATTTTATTGTGGTGAAAACCTCGTAAATGCGCATTCTGCAGAAGCAGATACAATGGCAACGTACGAGATTTTGAAAGCCCAATTGGATCGGTATTCGGATTTGGATAATGATATGAAATCATTGTCTGAATTCACAACCAGAAAAAGATTGGCTGATTTTGCAGGAATGATTGCTTTTGATGACGATGACGAAGAGATTTTTGCTTTTGGAAAACACAAAGGCGTTAAAGTGAATAAAGTTTTAGATACCGAACCAGGTTATTATAGTTGGATTCAAAATGCTGATTTCCCTCTATATACCAAGAAAGTTTTAACGGCAATAAAGTTACGAAAACTAAATACGAAATAGGTATTAGGCATTAGTTTGTAGCTAACTGTTATTATAAAAAAATTCATGAAAAGACTATTTTACATAGCGTTATTAATTATTATGACTAATAATTTATTTGCTCAAACTGAAAGTTATAAAGTGGCAATAAACAATTTTAAAGAAAGTTTTAATAAAGATAAATACAACGAAATTTTCAATAGTTTTGACTCTGCAATGCAAAAGGCATTGCCAATCGACAAAACAAATCAATTTTTAATCGATTTAAAATCACAGGTTGGCAATATTGAAAACACAGAATTTATTAAATACAAAAAAAACACTTATGCAGTTTTTAAAACAAAATTTGAAAACACAATTCTATCTATAAACTTATCACTTAATAATCAAAATAAAGTAAATGGTCTTTTAATAAAACCATTTGAAGAAGAAATAAAAACCGAAAACAAAACAATTAATGCGTTAAACAACTTTCCAAAAGAAATTGCAGATAACATTTATTCCAAATCTAAAATTTTTCCTAATAATACTCAACTTTCAATCGCCATAATTCAAAATGGGAAAACAAATTATTATGGAATAATAAAAGTAAATGATTCAATAAAACCATTTGAAAATCAAAATAGAATTTTTGAAATTGGTTCATTAACAAAAGTTTTTACTTCAACAGTTTTATCATTACTTGTTGTTGAAAATAAAATCAAATTAACAGACAATATAAATAGTTTCTATTCTTTTGACTTTAAAGATAATAACCAAGTAAATTTTGAAAGTTTATCTAATCACACTTCAGGTTTGCCTCGATTGCCTGAAAATTTAGACTTGTCAAATGAAACAAATCCATATAAAAAATATGGAAATATGGAATTAGAAGACTATTTGAAAAATTTACTAAAACTGGACGATAAAACTTCTCGAAAATATTTGTATTCAAATTTAGGAGCTGGAATATTGGGAAATACACTTGGTTTATCTCAAAAAACAAGTTTTCAAAATTTATTACAGAAAAGAATATTTGATAAATATAAAATGACAAATTCTTTTATGAGTTCTCAAAATTTAGGTGATAAACTCGTAAAAGGTCTAAATGCAAATGGTGAAGAAATAACTAATTGGGATTTTGATTCGCTTTTTGGAGGTGGAGGAATTTTATCTTCTACAGAAGATTTAGCTAAATTTGCAAAGGCACAATTAAACTTCAAAAACAAAGAACTTACTTTAACAAGAATACCAACCTTTACTATCAATGAAAAAATGAAAATTGGCTTAGGCTGGCATATTCTAAAATCTAACAATGACCAAGAATTAATTTGGCATAATGGCGGAACTGGCGGATATTCTTCATCAATGTCAATTAATATAAAAGAAAAAACGGCGGTTATTATTTTATCAAATGTTTCTGCATTTAATACTGAAATGAAAAATATTGATGAATTATGTTTTGCATTAATACACGGAACAGAAAATAAATAACAACATCCACTTTATGAAAATAATTTGCATCGGTAGAAATTATACCAAACATATTGAGGAATTGCAGAACGAGCGCCCAGACGAACCAGTGGTTTTTATGAAGCCTGATTCGGCAGTTTTGTTGAAACAACACCCGTTTGTGATTCCTGAATTTTCGGAAGATATTCATCACGAATTGGAAATAATTGTGAAAATTAATAAAGTTGGAAAGTACATCGATGCCAAATTTGCGCATAAATATTATGATGAAATTGGCGTTGGAATTGATTTTACAGCAAGAGATTTGCAGCAAAAATTGAAAGACAAAGGTTTACCGTGGGAAAAAGCCAAAGCATTTGACGGTTCAGCGGTAATTGGCGACTTTATGCAGAAAAGTGCTTTTAATTCGTTAGAAAATCTTACATTTGAATTGACAAATAACGGGGTGACGGTTCAAAAGGGAAATACGAGCTTTATGTTGTGGAAAATTGATGAGCTTATTGCATATGTTTCTCAATATTTCACATTAAAAATTGGTGATATAATTTTCACAGGAACGCCTGAAGGAGTTGCCGCTGTTCGTCCAGATGATATATTAGAAGGTTTTTTAGAAGGAAATAAACTATTTAGAATTCAAGTAAAATAATGGCAATACATTACAATTTAGCGAAAGTTTATGCAATTTCAGAAAATGATCCTGAATTTGTACAGCAAATAATACATTTATTTGTCACGGAAATTCCATTGGATTTAGCAAAAATAAAGCAAGGAATTGAAGACAAAAACCATCAATTATGTTATGAATTTGCGCATAAAATAAAACCATCTTTGGATTTATTGAGCTTGAATTTGGCTTTGGAAGAAATGCTACAAATAGAAGATTGGGCAAAATCGGATGGCAAAAAGAAAGAAATTAAAGAAATATTCAAAAGTGTTTCGCATCAAATTGAGAAAGCAATAAAAGAAATTAAGAAAGATTTCAATTTGCAAATGACCAATACATAATCCCCAACAACACCAAACTTTATCAATGAAAGCAACCATAGTTACTATTGGAGACGAAATCCTAATAGGTCAAATTGTCGATACCAATTCAGGATTTATAGCAAAATCATTAGATAAAATTGGCGTAGAAATTCACGAAATGATTTCTATTAGCGATAATAAAAATCATATTTTAGAAACGTTTACAAAACTTCAAAATCAAGTCGATTTAGTTGTTATAACTGGCGGACTTGGCCCTACAAAAGACGACATTACCAAACACACTTTCTGCGAATATTTTGACGATAAATTGGTCAGAAACCAAGCCGTTGAAACACACGTTATCGATTTAATTGAACGTGCAATGAAGCGTCCAGCCTCGCAAATGAACAAAGATCAAGCTTTGGTTCCGTCAAAATGTATCGTGCTTCACAACCAAGTGGGAACCGCCCCAGGAATGTGGATGAAAAAAGAAAATACCGTTTATATTTCGTTGCCCGGCGTGCCTTACGAAATGAAATATATCGTTGAAAACGAAATTATCCCCAAAATTGTCAGAGAATATGAGCGTCCGTATATTATTCATAAAACTATTATGACGTACGGACAAGGAGAAAGTTTGGTGGCAGAACGCATCGAAAATTGGGAAAATAATTTACCTGAATTTATAAAATTAGCCTATTTACCAAGTCCGGGAAGAGTTCGTTTGCGACTTTCGGCACGTGGAACCGACAAAGAATTTTTAGAGCAAAAAATTGCTGAAAATGTACTTTCTTTATCCAAAATTATCGGCGATATTATTGTTGGTTTCGATGGAGATGAAACCATAGAAGTGATTTTAGGACGGTTATTATTAGATAAAAAGATGACATTGGCAACAGCCGAAAGTTGTACAGGCGGAAAAATTGCTCAAGTGATAACTTCTGTTTCTGGTGCTTCAAAATATTTCAAAGGAAGTGTGGTAAGTTACGCTACGGAAACAAAAATTTCAGTTCTTGGACTTTCGGAACAACTCATAAAAGAACATTCGGTGGTAAGTTTTGAAGTGGCAAAAGCGATGGCAATTTCCGTAAAAAAATTGATGAAATCGGATTATGCAATTGCCACAACCGGAAACGCAGGACCAATAAAAGGAGACGGAAAAGCCGAAATCGGAACTGTTTTCATCGCAATTGCAACACCAAACGAAGTTATTGTCGAAGAATTTGATTTTGGTCAACCCCGTGAAAAAGTGATAGATAGAGCCGTAAATAAGGCTTTTGAAATGCTGCAAAAAGAAATTTTGAAAAATCTACTTTAATAATTTTGTATTATAGGTTTATTTTTTGTTTCTTTGCACCCTGATTTTGAATAACGATAAAAGATAAGCATAATGTCAAGAGTTTGTGACCTTACGGGTAAAAAAGCAATGGTAGGAAATAATGTTTCTCATGCCATGAATAAAACTAAAAGAAAGTTTTCTGTAAACTTACTAAAAAAACGTTTTTATCTTCCTGAAGAAGACAGATGGATTACTCTTAGAGTAGCCGCATCTACAATAAAAACTATCAACAAAAATGGAATCGCTGCAGTTTTGAAAAAAGCACAAGCAGGTGGGTTTATTAAATAATCCTCTCGAAATTCGAGAAGAATAATCATACAAAATGGCAAAGAAAGGTAACAGAATTCAGGTAATTTTAGAATGTACAGAACACAAAACTTCAGGTGTTCCAGGAACTTCTAGATACATTACAACTAAGAACAAAAAAAATACACCAGATAGATTAGAAATTAAAAAATTCAATCCAATCTTGAAACGCGTAACAGTTCACAAAGAAATTAAATAATTAGAAGCTTAAAAGTTTCAAATAAAACATAATTAGTCATGGCAAAGAAAACCGTAGCAACATTACAGACAGCCTCAAAAAGATTGTCAAAAGCCATCAAAATGGTAAAATCCCCAAAAACTGGAGCATATACATTCGTAGAATCTATTATGACACCAGAATTAGTTGACGAATTCTTGAAAAACAAGTAATTTTCAACAACATTATATAGAAAAGCTACTTTCATTCGGAAGTAGCTTTTTTATTTTTTATATTTACACCATAATTTTTTAGGAGCGAATTTGTAGTGCTTTTCAACCAATGCAATTCCCGCTGTTCGCAGTATTTTTTTTGTTACAACGTTTGATTTTTACAACAAAATTCCAACTAACAAAAAAAGATACTTGCTGCCATCGGGGCTACTGGAGTAATCCTTTTCTGATCCTGAAATTTTTGGATTTTTAAAATCAAACCTCGAAATATCGAGCGTAAAAAGTAAATAAAAATGAGTTTTTTCAAAAAATTATTCTCGTCAGAAAAAAAAGAAACGTTAGACAAAGGATTAGAACAATCTAAAACTTCTTTCTTCTCAAAGCTCACAAAAGCCGTTGCAGGAAAAACTAAAGTTGACGATGAGGTTCTCGATAACCTCGAAGAAATACTAATTTCTTCAGATGTTGGCGTAAATACAACTCTCAAAATAATCACCCGAATTGAAAAACACGTTTCCGAAAATAAATATTTAGGAACCGGAGAACTCAATGAAATTCTACGAAACGAAATCGCAAGCCTTCTTTCAGAAACCAATTCTGGCGAAGCAACCGAATTTGTTATTCCAACAACTACAAAACCTTATGTATTAATGGTAGTAGGCGTAAATGGAGTTGGAAAAACAACAACCATTGGAAAATTAGCACATCAATTCAAAAAACAAGGATACAATGTAGTTCTTGGAGCAGCCGATACTTTTCGTGCAGCAGCTATTGACCAATTACAAGTTTGGGCTGATAGAGTAGGAGTTCCATTGGTAAAACAACAAATGGGAAGTGACCCTGCTTCGGTAGCTTTTGATACACTACAATCAGCAGTTTCTCAAAACACCGATATTGTAATAATTGACACTGCAGGGCGTTTGCACAACAAAGTAAATTTGATGAATGAATTAACTAAAGTAAAACGAGTAATGCAAAAAGTGGTTGGTGAAGCACCTCACGATGTGTTATTAGTATTAGATGGTTCTACAGGTCAAAATGCATTCGAACAAGCAAAACAATTCACAGCTGCAACAGAAGTTACAACTTTGGCAGTAACAAAATTAGATGGAACTGCAAAAGGCGGTGTAGTAATTGGTATTTCAGATCAATTTCAAATACCAGTAAAATATATTGGTGTTGGCGAAGGAATTGAAGACTTACAAGTTTTCAATAAATATGAATTTGTAGATTCCTTCTTTAAATAATTTCCAATGGAGTTTTATAAAAACCTAAAACCAATTCATTTTTATTTGTGTAGTATTGTATTTATAGTACTTTCAAATGCAGTAAGAGAAAAAAACCAAACTATTTATTTGATTTTTCTATTGCTTGGTGTAGTATTATTTGCTTTAGGATTTATTAAAAAAATTAAAAAATAAAAGCTTTATTATTGATATAAGGCACTTATTTTCTGCCATAAAACTTCGTCAAAATCAGAAAGCGCTAAATTTACTGTGTCTGCGGCATCACCCATTCTGATTACCACCATATTTTTACTTGGAATCACATATATTTTTTGATCGTCTTTTCCCAAAGCCATAAACATATCGGTTGGAGCGGTTGAAATTAAATTTCCATTAAATTGTAATTGTGTTTGAGGTAAATGAAAACTAGATTTACCGTTCAGCCACCATAAATACCCATAAGATAAATTAATATTTTGAGAAGTAGTTGTAGCTTGATTTAAATAAGTTGAATTGATTACTTGGGTTCCATTCCAATTTCCATTGTTTAATGCTAATAATCCAAATCTAGCCATACTACGAGTTGTACTGAAATAAATTTTCAAACCTAAATTAGCATCGGTTCCTATATACCAAAACCCATTTGAACTCATGCCGATTTTATCTCGCAACTTGGTGTTGAAATAATTATTCCAGCTTTGTCCTGTTGCTTGTTCAACAACGTCTTGAAGTTTTACATATACATTATGATACGCCCATCTAGTTCCTGAATCCGCTATATATTGAAGATTGCTAGGGGAAATATCATCACCCAAAGTGTCATCTAATCCTGAATTCATCTTTAATAAATTTTTGCAGGTAATTAAATTTTCTTTAGCTAAAGGCGAGCTTGTCCAACCAGTGCCTATATAATCGGAAACCTTATTATTCGTATTAATAAATCCTTCTTGTTCAGCAATTCCTGTGACAGTAGATGTTAAAGTTTTTCCAGCACTGTTCCATTTCCAAAGTGTTGCTGCAGTATGTCCGTTGAAATAATTTTCCATTACAATTTTGCCGTTTACAAGAATAATAAATGATTTAGAATTCTTCAAAACTAAGTAATCTAATAAGGGTTGCACCGCATTTTGATTCCAACCTAAGGAAGAAATAGTTTTGGTTTCCCAAGCTGAAGTTCCATCAATAGGGGGAAAGTACATGGTATTTGAAGTAGTAGAAGAAGAATCAGAACAACTTGCGAAAATTATAATGAAAAATGATATTAGTATGCTATTTTTTTTCATAACGGGTTTCTTTATTTGACCTTAAAAATATAAAAAAGTTTAATGTAATTTGATTTTTATTTGAAATAAATTAGACTTTCAAAACTATAAAAAAGTAAATTTGTAGAAATTATTATTTCCATGAAAAAAACTATCGCAATTGCATTTCTATTTGTTTTAACAGCTTGTCATCAAAAAGTTACAACACAAGATATTTTTAAACTGAATGGCTACTGGGAAATCGAGAAAGTGACTTTTTTCGATGGAGCTAAAAAAGAATATAAGTATAATGAGTCGTTTGATTATTTTCAAATTAAAGGAAATAAAGGTTTCAGAAAGAAAGTAATGCCACAATTAGACGGTCGCTTTTTGGTCAATAACCAATTCGAAAAAATTGAAATCACTTTTGAAAAAGGTATTGCCTATATCAATTACAAAACACCTTATGCAAAATGGAAAGAAGAAATTGAAACTATTTCAAATGAAAAGTTAGTTCTCATTAATGCTGCAAAGGCAGAATATCATTATAAAAAAGCGGCACCAATAAATATATTAGAAGATGGCAAAACGACTAAATAATGAAAGTTCTATTGGGGATGTTTTAAAAGAAATTATCCAAAGTAATAAATTACAACCCGGAATGGATCAAGTTTCCGTAAAAGAGGCATGGGTTTCATTAATGGGAAATGGCGTAAATAGTTACACTAAAAATGTCACATTGAAAGGAACTACATTATATGTAGAATTAACGTCATCCGTTTTACGCGAAGAATTGAGCCATGGAAAATCTAAAATTATAGCTATGATAAATGATGAATTGCGTCGGGATATTGTTAAAGATGTAATTTTAAGATAGTCAGTGTTTAGCTTAAACATAAAAAATCCCAAATCGTTATTTTAAATGGACTGCACCCAAAAGTTTGGACAAATTTATAATTAATTTTGATAATAATGAGCTCGATATTGTATCGGGCTCATTTTGTTTAAATTTGACTTACTTCTGTCATTGTTATAATACTTTATATATTCATTTATTTCCTTTTTTAATTG
>CANFVB010000063.1 GCA_947450355.1 Bacteroidota bacterium | reverse complement strand
TAATTAAAGGAAGCTCTCGGAGCTGCTTCTATTGTCACACCTGTTGTAGCCGTTACTGTTGGACAACCACCAGAAGCAGGAATAGTATATGTTACCGTGTAGGTGCCTGGTATAGAAGCTCTAGGAGTAATTGCGCCATTAAAAGGATTAATTAACAAGCCCGCAGGACTAGCTGAATATGATCCGTTAGGAGTTCCTGTCTGAATAACATTTTGACCTGTCGTTATGCTATTACAGAACGAATTAGGAGTATAAGAAATTCCCGCACTCCCTGGAGCCGTAATAACAACGGTTCTAGTAGTTACAATGGTTGGAATTGTTGTACAAACTCCCGATGTACTTGTAAAAGTAGTACTTGTAACAATATACGGTCCTGGTAAACTTGTTGCTAAGTTAATTGTTCCTGTAACAGGGTCTATATCAAGCCCAGGTGTAGAAGAATAGTTACCATTTTGAGCACCATTTGCTAAAGTTGGAGTTGGATTTGCTGCATTTTGGCAATAATACGCTGAAGAATAATTGAAAGTATTAATTGGAAAGCATTCTGTTGCTCCTCCGCCACCGCCAGCATTTGTTTGAGAAAATGTAACTGTTCCGGCTTGATTTGAAAAGTTAGTTATCATAATAACATAAACCTGACAAAGTTGAGCATTAGGTAAACAGATAATTTCTTGCGGTGCTGCAGAAAAACTACAAGCATGAAGTGTTCCTGGACAACCTTGAGCGGGTGTTGGAGCAGGACTCACCCCAGCTAATGGATTGGCAGGTACCCCTGAACATGCTGATGACAAATCTGTGAAAGGTCCCCAAGCGGCGTAATCCACATCTATAGGTGCTCCTGCGGTATTCACTTGAGATATCAAATAACTTAAAGGCCCCGCTTGATTTACTTGCAAAAAGAAAAATGCAGGATTGGGAGAACTTGATAAACAACCTATAGTTCCCAAACTAGGCACATTTGTTGCATTTGCATACGTAACAGTTTGTCCAGTACAGAATGCTGGTGCCTCAGAACAAGGTATGGTTCCAATACACATATTAAATGTTGAATATTGAGGAATTGCTGTTGCTGAATAAACCCTTATAAAATAAGTAGTCCCTGGAACTAAATTCGCTCCTGAATTACAGCCAACTTGAGTTAAAGCTCCACAATCAGTTCCTTGAAAAATAGCGTAATTCAAAGTAGTTGTGGGAGTAATATTATTAAATGATATAATATGGGTAGCAGCTGTAGCGGTAAAACTATACCAAACATCATCATTTGCTACGCCTGGACAAGTTGTAATTGGATTTGATGCCGTTGCACCCGCCAAAGTTCCTGGATTACTTTGTACACAATTCAAATTTTGATTTACTATAGCAAAAGTTGCATTACTACATTCATCATTGGTTGGTAAGGACGCAAAAACTAATGCAGACCATTCACTACTTTCAGTTGCTGAACATAAGGCTCTAACATAAAAAGTATAAGCCGTTCCAGGATTTAAACCTTGTACGATATAGGGACTTGTAGCTGCTATTCCAAGAGAAGCTGCGGTTGGAATTGGTGAGCCTGTTGGCAATACCAAAACCTCCCAGAATGAAGCTAAACTTCCATTAGGATTAAGCGGCTGTGTCCAAGTTAAAGACGCAGATGTTTGAGTAATACTTGTTGCAAGTATTTGAATTGGGCGTGCACAAGTTGGGGCAGGAGAACATGTAATATTTGCTACCCATCCTGGATTATTTACCGATGTATCGCTTCTAAAATTAAAAGTTAAACAGCCATCAGGACTAGTTGAAGTAAATGGACCTGGAATTGTAGTCCCCCAATAAGAACCTGCCAATCCACCAGGAACATTAGCTGGAGGATTAGCACTTGCAATTTGAGGAGAAGTTACAGAACTACCGTCAAAAACATATAGCCCATCCCAATTTGCCTCAGTATTAAAAGATGTAAAAGTTACTGTAACAATTTCTCCAGGATTTGTTGGACAAATAGTAACTGTTGAGTTAGAGCTATTTGGATAATTAGCCGTCCCACCTGCGTCTAAAAAGTTTCCTCCACAAACAGGTGGAGCTACTTGTGTAGTAGCTGTTTTTGGTCCTGACCATGAACTTGAGTCTGTATCAGAGCAAACACCTCTTACATAAAAATTATAACATGTTGCTGGTGTTAGACCTGTAATCACTAACGAATTAGTTGTTGCAGGTAACCAACCCGTTGATGCAGCTGTTGGTGTTGGAGCTGTACATGGTAATGCTAAAACTTGCCAAGAAGTTGCAGTTCCTGCATTGGTCCATCCCAAAGTTGCAGATGTTGCTGTTACTACAGAAGTCATTAATGCTATGGGCTGAAGACATGTTGGAACTGGTGCGCAAGTTATATTTGCTGTCCACCCTGGATTATTTACTGCCCCGTCACTTCTAAAATTAAAGGTCAAACAACCATCAGTACTTGTTGATGTAAATGGACCTGGAATAGTTGTTCCCCAATAAGATCCTGCCAATCCACCAGGAACATTACCTGCTGGATTATTACTTGCAATTTGAGGAGAAGTTATAGAACTACCGTCAAAAACATACAGTCCATCCCATGTCGCTTCTGAATTAAATGAGGTAAAGGTTACGGTTACCAATTCACCAGGATTAGTAGGACAAATAGTTACTGTTGAGTTCGAGTTATTAGGATAATTAGCAGTCCCACCAGCATCTAAAAAGTTTCCTCCACAAACAGGTGGAGCAACTTGTGTAGTAGCTGTTGAAGGCCCTGACCATAAGCTAGAATCAGTTGACGAACAAACACCTCTAACATAAAAATTATAACATGTAGTAGGTGTTAATCCAGTTATTAATAATGAATTCGTTATCGAAGGCAACCAACCTGTTGACGCAGCTGTTGGTGCTGGCGCTGTACAAGGCAATGCCAGAACTTGCCATGCAGTTGCTAAACCAACATTAGTCCATCCTAAAGTTGCAGTTGTTGCTGTTACTAATGTTGTTGTTAAAGCAGTAGGTTGTTGGCAAGTTGCTATTGTAGTTATTGTATTTGGCCCAGACCACAAACTTGAGTCTGTACTAGAACAAACACCTCTTACATACAAATCATAACAAGTTGCTTGAGTTAATCCGTTTAATACTAAAGAATTTGTAGTTGCAGGTAACCAACCTGATGAAGTTGATGTTGGAGCGGATGCTCCACACGGTAAAGCCAGTACCTGCCAAGAAGTTGCCGTACCCGGACTGGTCCAAGCAAGTGTAGCTGAATCTGTAGTAACATTAGAAGAAGTTAAAGCTGTGGGTTGAATACATGTTGGAGGGGTTGAACAAGTTATACTTGCTACCCAACCAGCAGAGTTTACGGATGTATCAGATGTAAAAACAAAAGTTAAACAACCCGTGTCTGAAGTCGATGTAAAAGAACCAGGAGTGGTTGTGCCTGTAAAAGTTCCTAATAATGGAGCTGTACTACTTGTTCCATTGTATATTTTTAAAAAATCAAAATTATTTTCAGCTGCAAATGAAGCAAAATTAACAGTCACAAATTGACCTGGTAATGTAGGACATATTGTAGTTGTAATGTTTTCATTTGAAGAATAGGAAGCTGTAGTTCCCCCAGAATCAACAAAATTTCCACCACACTGAGGTGGAGCGGCTGATGTGGTAAAAGAAAAAGGTCCTGCCCATAAACTACTTGAAAAAGTACAAATAGATCTTACATAATACTTATATGATGTTAAAGGCAATAATGGTGCAAAAGGCGCAGTTGATAAAGTAGTTGCAATATATGGGTTAGTGTTCACTATTATTCCAGTTCCAGAAGGCGTTAATTGTGACGACGGAACGATTTCAACTTCCCATTGAGTACAAGGATTACCATAAGTTGGCCCATTAGGATTAGTCCAACCCAAAGTTGCACTTGTTGATAATATAGGATTAGCAGTTAATACGGTTGGATCCAAACATCTTGAAACCAATAAAACATCGTCTAAATACCAAGTATCTCCTGAAATAGTGGTTGTAGTTTGGGTATATTCATTTACAAAAGCAATATAAACAGCTGTTCCGATAAGAGCCGCTGGAAAATTTACTACTTTCTCTTCATAAACATTATAAGTAGTACTAATTTCATCTTCAGTCCATTGTTGAATTAAATTAGCTGGAGCAACATTAAATGCAGCCTCATCTGTTTGATTGGCAACATTTGCTCCACTAGCAACTCTAACCTGGTAAAGCGTACCTTGGTTTCCATTATTCTCAGTCCTGGCCCAAAAGCGTAATTGCCCGTTTGCAGGAATTGTAACTAATGGAGTAACCAAGTAATCTTTGGAGGTGTTATTAATAGCAATGTTTTGGCGGCTATTCATTTGGGCGGCACCCAAACCTGCATGAGCTACAGTAGAAGCTCCCCATTGACGAGTTCCAAATGCATTTTGAAAAACAACCCAACCTGGCGCAGGAGTTGTAGGTGGAAAAGCGGTTCCTTCAAATCCTTCTTGAAGTGTTTGCGAAAACCCAGAAAGGGTAATAAATGATAATAATAATACTGTAATTTTTTTCATAAAATGAAAATTTAAAGTTATTTAGGGATTCTAATGCTTAAATTAGCTTTCAAATTTAACAATTTTTTTTAAAAAAAAGCTTTTAATCTATTTTTTAACTATACAAATCGAATAAATGTTTTTATTTGTGTTACAATTTCTTAAATTATGAGTCAAATAAAGTAGCTTTGCATTAGAAATTTGATTATGTTAGAAAAAGATACTAAAAAGATAGAAAAAACTGTAATTGTTGGGATTGTAACCCAAAAACAAGACGAAGAAAAGCTCAAGGAATACCTTGATGAGTTAGAATTTTTGACCTTTACCGCTGGTGGAGAAGTCGTGAAAAGATTTTCTCAAAAAATGGAGCGTCCCAACCCAAAAACATTTGTTGGAACTGGAAAAATTGAAGAAATCAATCAATATGTAATCGAAAATGGCATTTCAACAGTGATTTTTGATGATGAATTATCGCCATCGCAACAAAAAAACATCTCAAAAATTATAGATTGTAAAATCCTTGATAGAACGCACCTCATCTTAGACATATTTGCCCAAAGAGCGGAAACTTCTTATGCAAGAACGCAAGTAGAATTGGCACAATGTCAATATTTACTTCCAAGATTATCTGGAATGTGGACGCACTTGGAACGCCAAAAAGGAGGAATCGGAATGCGTGGACCTGGAGAAACAGAAATTGAAACCGACAGGCGTATCGTTCGAGATAGAATTGCTTTATTAAAAGAAAAAATCAAAACCATTGACAAGCAAATGGGCGTGCAACGTGGCAATCGAGGCGCAATGGTACGTGTTGCTTTAGTTGGTTATACCAATGTTGGAAAGTCCACTTTGATGAATGCGGTTGGAAAAAGCGACGTATTTGTAGAAAATAAATTGTTTGCAACCTTAGACACAACTGTCAGAAAAGTGGTAATAAAAAACTTGCCGTTTTTGCTTTCTGACACCGTTGGATTCATTAGAAAATTGCCAACTCAATTGGTTGATTCTTTCAAAAGCACGCTTGATGAAGTTCGGGAAGCCGATTTGTTATTGCACGTTGTTGATATTTCTCATCCTGAATTTGAAGATCATATTGAATCTGTAAATCAGACGTTGGCAGATATCAAAAGCAATAATAAACCTACAATAATGGTTTTCAATAAAATTGATGCATACAAACATTTGACAATTGAAGAGGACGATTTAATTACCGAAAAAACGAAAAAACATTATACTTTAGAAGAATGGAAAACCACTTGGATGCATAATGTTGGTCAAGAAAATGCTTTGTTTATTTCTGCAACCAACAAAGAAAATTTCGAGGAATTTCGAAAACGAATTTATGAAACGGTTCGAGAAATTCATATCACAAGATTTCCATATAATAAGTTTTTATATCCCGATTATAAAGATGCAATCGATAAAGAAGACGAGGATTAATCATACCAAAAACAATACTATACAGTTTTTGAATAGCGTAATGATAACCAAATTTCAAACTTATTTGTTTTATTATACAAATTTCTTAAGCGACATAATCATCCCTGTATGAACCGCTTCGTGGTAGTAATTAAAACACAAAGCGTCGTCAATGTTTCTCATTGTGAAACCTGATAATGAGGTAAATTCTTGAAAATTTTGGAATATTCCAGCATTAAAATCAACTTCTGTTTTGTTGATGGTTTCAAATAAAAGGAACTTAATCTCATCGATTTCAGATTGTGAAACATCTTGCGATGGCTTGGTTCCTCGCATATATTTGGCTACCATTTCATCAGATACCAACATTGGTAAACCCGACAATTTGTAGGTTAACATTTGTTGTACCACGACGATATGTGCAATATTCCAAATAATATTGTTGTTGAATCCTTCGGGGATTTTATTGAGCTTTTCTATAGGAATAGTATCAAGAAAATGAGAAAGTACTTTTCGGCTGGTTTTTGTAATTGAAAAAGTTTGGTGCATCTTGAAATTTTTTATAAAAATAGTACTTTTAAGTGTCAAATGAATTTCCTTTGCAAAATATTAACTGCAATTCAAATGAACAAAATATATTACCTGGCTTCGTGTGATACGTGTCGCAAAATCATAAAATCGTTACCAAAAGGAAATGATTTGGTTTTTCGTGACATCAAGCAAAACCCAATTACCGAAGAAGAATTGGAAGAAATGCACCAACTTTCAGGAAGTTATGAAGCGCTATTCAGCAAAAAAGCAGTTTTGTATAAATCGATGGATTTAAAAAACAAAACGCTGACGGAAGCAGATTATAAAAAATTAATCTTGGAACATTACACGTTTTTAAGTCGTCCCGTTTTTGTGATTAATGGCGGTGTTTATATTGGCAACAGCCAGCAAAATATGCTTCAAGTAATGAAAGTTTTAAATAATGTCTAAAAGAAACATTGCCTTAATTGGCGCAACGATTGTTTCCATAATTTACGGCGTAACATTCACAATTGCAAAAGACGTAATGCCAAAATACATTGATGCTTACGGCTTTATTTTGTTACGCGTGGGAGGTTCTGTACTTTTGTTTTGGGCAGTTTGGCTTGTAATGCGATTGTTGAAAATTGGAACTTTTGAAAAGATAGCGTCCAATGATTTTCCTCGTATTATTGCGTGTGCTTTTTTTGGTGTTGCCTTAAATATGCTTTCATTTTTTAAAGGATTGAGTATGACTTCCCCCATTTCTGCAGCCGTAATTATGGTTTGTACGCCGTTAATAGTTTTGGTTTTATCGGCTATAATTATCAAGGAAAAAATGCGCAAAAGGAAAGTTTTCGGAATCTTTTTGGGATTATTTGGCACTTCTTTTTTGATACTTTACGGAAAATCAGTTGGTGATACTTCATCGGCAAGTTTGGGGAATTTTTTGGTTTTAGTCAATGCTATTTCTTATGGTTTTTACCTCGTAATTGTAAAAAAATTAATGGATAAATACAATGCTTTTACATTTGTAAAATGGATTTATTTATTTGGATTCATAATGGTTTTGCCTTTTGGCTGGAGCCAATTTCAAAGCGTTGATTGGGCGATTGTTCCAACGGATATTTTATGGAAAATTGGTTTTGTAGTCGTGTTTTCAACCTTTTTCACCTATTTGTTGAACCTACTTTCTATGCGAGAATTGAATCCAACTTTGGTCGCAGTTTTCGTCTATTTACAACCTTTATTCGCTACAGTTTTTGCCATCAGTTTAGGAAAAGACGAATTGAATTGGGTGAAAATCGGTGCTGCAATTTTGATATTTTCAGGAGTTTATTTGGTAACCGCTAAGAAAAAGGAACAACCACAGAAAAATTGAAAACTACCACTGAAAAGTTTTTCATTATCTTTGAATACATTTTAAATAAATTATGATACAATCGATGACGGGTTTTGGGAAAGCAACATTGCAATTACCAACAAAAAAAATAACAGTTGAAGCCAAATCTTTAAACAGTAAAGGATTAGATTTAAGCGTGAGAATGCCTTCGCTTTACCGTGAAATGGAATTGGGTTTGCGCAATGAAATCGCTTTGGCATTGGAACGCGGAAAGATTGATTTCTCAATTTTTATTGAAAGTACTGCCGAACAAACTTCAACAAAAGTAAATGTGCCAATCGTAAAGGCTTATATAGCGCAACTTCGGGATGTTTATGCCAATGCAGATGAAACCGAATTAATGAAAATGGCGGTTCGGATGCCAGACGCTTTGAAAGTAGAACGTGACGAAATTGATGAAAATGATTGGGTTCAAATTCAAACTGTTATCAAAGAAGCACTTGCTAATATTTTGAATTTCCGTCAAGCGGAAGGGTTGTCGTTAGAAAAAGAATTTCAGTTGCGAATTGGAAATATTCGTCAATATATGAACGATGCTTTGGCGCTCGATCCAGAACGTGTTCAGGCAATAAAAGACCGTTTGCAAACTGCTATTTCCGAATTGAAAGTCAATGTTGATGAAAACCGTTTTGAGCAAGAATTGATTTATTACCTTGAAAAATTAGATATTACCGAAGAAAAAGTTCGTTTGACAAATCACCTGGATTATTTCTTAGAAACGATAAAAGGAACAGAAGCCAACGGTAGAAAATTAGGTTTCATCACACAAGAAATGGGTCGAGAAATTAATACAATGGGTTCCAAATCAAACCACGCACAAATGCAAAAATTAGTCGTGATGATGAAGGATGAATTGGAGAAAATTAAAGAACAGGTTTTAAATGTTCTTTAAAGCCCCCTAACCCCCAAAGGGGGAATAAATCAGGGAGGTTTCAATATAAAATAGAGGGTGCGAATGCGTTTCTCGTAATGATTTTAAAATGAAAAAAGGAAAATTAATAGTTTTTTCAGCACCTTCGGGTTCAGGAAAAACAACCATAGTTAGACATTTACTTGGAAGAGAAGATTTGAATTTAGAATTCTCTATTTCTGCAGCTTCCCGCGAACCTCGTGGCGAGGAAGTGAATGGAAAAGATTACTATTTTATTTCTACGGAAGAGTTCAAGAAGCACATCAAAGGGGAAGATTTTTTAGAATGGGAAGAAGTGTATCGTGATAATTTTTACGGTACTTTGAAAAGCGAAATCGAACGCATTTGGGCTTTAGGAAAAAACGTAATTTTTGATATTGATGTGGCTGGGGGTTTGCGAATCAAACATAAATTTCCCGAGCAAACATTGGCAGTTTTTGTAAAACCACCAAGTATCGATGAGCTTAAAATTCGTTTGAAAAAACGTTCTACGGAAAGTGAAGATAAAATCAATATGAGAATTGCAAAAGCTTCAGTGGAATTGGCAACAGCCCCGCAATTTGATAAAATCATAAAAAATTACGATTTGGATACTGCAAAAGAAGAAGCGTATCAATTGGTAAAAGCATTTGTAAACACAGATTCCACAAATTAACACAGATTAAATTTGTGAAATTTGTGTTATGTTAATAAAGAGAATTTATGAAAATTGGACTTTATTTTGGAACGTTTAATCCCATTCACATTGGGCATTTGATTATTGCCAATCACGTGGCGGAATACTCTGATGTGAAGGAAGTTTGGATGGTGGTGACGCCTCACAATCCACTAAAAAAGAAAGATACTTTACTCAAAGATTCTATTCGGTTGGAATTGGTTCATTTGGCTACAGAAGACTACCCAAAAATTAAACCTTCGGATATAGAATTTAAATTGCCACAACCCAATTATACGGTTAATACGTTGGCATATTTACAAGAAAAATACCCTGAGAATCAGTTTTCATTAATTATGGGCGAAGACAATTTAAAGTCATTTCACAAATGGAAAAACTACGAAGTTATTCTTGAAAATCACGATATTTTTGTCTATCCTCGACTTGATGCGAAAGACCGCACTACCAAAATAATCCCTTCAAAAGTCAACTATTTAACTATCAAAAATCATCCTAAAGTTCATTATATAAATGCGCCTATTGTTGAAATTTCGGCTACATTTATTAGGGAATCGATAAAAAACAAAAAGAATGTTCGGCCACTTTTACCTAATAAAGTTTGGGAATATATCGATCATAATAATTTGTACAAAAAGTAATGTATTAAATAATTATTTATCGTTTCAAAGTAAAATGGGCTTTAAATTCTTGATTGGTACCATTAAATTTATAAAAAACTTGAAACCAATAATCTGTTGATGGAAGTGGAATTCCATTGTGGGTTCCATCCCAGCCTTGACTTGTAGTGCTGAGTTGTTTTAATAATTTACCGTAACGGTCATAAATAAATAGTCGCGCATCGGGCTGAAAGTCCAAATCAAAAATGTTCCAAGTATCGTGATAACCATCTTCATTTGGGGTGAAATAATTAGGATATTTTATCACGTGTGCAAGTAGTGAAATTGCTCCACAATCGCCTTTGGTATCATTGATTATTATGCTGTGGGTTCCAGAGGCTACGTCATAAAACACATTGTCAGTTTGAAATGCTCCGTTATCAATTTGATATTCATAGGTTCCAAAACCATTTGTTACATTTACAATGATGTCAATAACCGATTGAAAAGCGGCAGAAACAGTTACCGTTGCAACAGCAGGACTTGATTTTTCAACAACAACTCTAGTTGCATTATAACCACAGTCATTACCAATATTTGGAGTGATTTTGATAGGTATTACAGTATATGTTCCTTCTTCGGTTGCGGTATAATTTGTTCCTATTCCCATTAATACTCCGTTTAAATACCATTCAACTCTATAAACTGATGGATTTAAACCAGAAACCAATTGATATGATTGAAGTAATGCCCCAGTCTCGCTATTCACACAAATTGTTCCTCCAGTTATTACTAGTTCATTTAATGGGTAAACGGTAACATTAAAATCATCTTCAGCGACACAATTTCCACTTCTGTCGCCATAAGCAACAATATAAACCAATTGATTTGAAGTAATGCTATCGCCACTAGAATACTGTGTACCAGTTCCATTAGGGCCACTAAAATATGTCCCCACAGACAATGTTGGTAATAGATACTTTTCGCAGGCTACAACATCAGAATGGCTAATT
>CANFVB010000062.1 GCA_947450355.1 Bacteroidota bacterium | reverse complement strand
GGACTACACAAGGTAAACATCCAGTGAATAATCGCAAGAAGCTTCCTCTCGGTGTTGCAAATATATAAAAATTAACAAAATAAATTAGGTAGTTAAGATAGTACCTAAAATTTCACGTTTATATTTTCATAAGAACTTTTGCAAAGAAGCGGCTACTTTATTTTTATCATCGGACTAATGTCCGACGTTACAAAATGGGTCATCCCTATGGGATTTCACCGTGTCTGAACCAGGTGCTTTTACCACGTTGTCTAACCCCATTAAAGTGGTTCGGAAGTACTTTTAATACGTCCTATAACTACTTTAAAGTGGTTCAAGACCACTTTTACCACGTTGTCTAACCCCATTAAAGTGGTTCGGAAGTACTTTTAATACGTCCTATGACCACTTTTAAGTGGTTTAAGACCACTTAAAAGTAGTTGTATAACCACTTTAAAGTACTTCAGAACCACATAAAAGTAGTAGTATAACCAGTTAAAAGTAGTTCAAGACCACTTTAAAATACTTCTTAGTAAATATTGCGAATTTACAATCCCGAGTCCTTTATGAAATTCTTTAATTTCATATTAAAAATTATTATTTTTTTCTTGTATTTGTGGGCACGGATTAAAAATCCACGCTGTCGAAACGGAACATATCCGCACCATCTGGGATTTATTTCAGATTCTATTTTTTTATTTGGGCGCGACCCTTCGTAAAAACTTCGGGTCAGGCTCTTCGCTGCAATCTCTGTTCCACTTCGTTCCACAGAGGATTTCCGCTGCGATCCTTCGCGCGAACCCCGATTTGAGATTAATTATGAATTATGAATTTCCGAATAACCGAACCAACCCTTATACAATCTGAATTTCAACTTTAATTTGTCAATCTGAATTTATTTCAGATGCTAATTTTTATTTTATTATCGAGGGCAATTAGTTGTTGCATCCATAATCGTATTAGAATAGCATTGCGAGGAAAGGCAATCTCATCACAATTATTTTCTTGTATTTGTGGGGACAGATTGTAAATCCGCATATCGAAACGGGTATCGAAATAGAACATTTCCGATCAACTAGATCTTGTAAATCCTAGCGGTCGGGCTTTATTCGTTCAACAGAATTTCCACTTCTTTTTGTAAAACTGGTAGATTTCTAATTACAATTCCCCAAATTACATCATCAGAAACGGAATCATATCCGTGAATTATTCTATTTCTTACATCTACAATTTTTCTTGAGTTTGAAATTTCAATTTCACTATTTTCTTTTAGAATTCGACTCATTGCTTCTCCAATAATTTCGATGTTTCTTTCAACAGCCCTTTTAGTTTTTAAATCATTTTGATAAATTTCAAACATTTTAGGTGTTTCAATAAAGTAACTTTCGATTTCATTAATGGAACTTAAAATATCATAAAGCCAAGTTTTAATAGTATCATCCATAAATCAACACTTTATTTTGGTTTAAAGTCTTTCTAAAATATGGGTTTTTTATGGCTTTTTCTTCTAATAAATCAATACTTCTTTTTAAAATATTTTCAAGTGAAAACTTTAAGTTATAATAGTTATCTCCATAATCTAAAACATCCAAATTTTCAAAATCAACAATCAAATCAACATCACTTTCGTTGTTGAATTTATCAGTTAAAACAGAACCAAAAGCGTATAAAGATTTTACTTTATGCGTTTTGCATAAATCGAATATGTCTTTATTATGATTTTCTATTAGGTTCATACAATTATTAATTTACTCAAAAGTACATAAAAAAAATTACGTTTCAATTCTCTTCGATTTTTTTTAGCATTTTTACCAATGTTCTAACTCCGTCAGAGTTTTGAACTCTGACGGAGTTGTATAACAAAAAGCCCTTTTTTGTCAATCTGAATTTATTTCAGATGCTAATTTTTATTATTAAAATCATTCGTTATTTTCTTGTCTTTGTGGGTACGAAGTCGTGGAACTTTGCACAGCAAAAGTTATAATTACAAATGCAGGAAGCATAATTACAAATGCAGGAAGCATAATTACAAACGCAGGAAGCATAAATACAATTCGGACTGCTAGGTTTATAAATCAGACCGCTAGGTTTATAAGTAAGACTGCTAGGTTTAAAATTCGGACTGCTAGGTTTAGAAGTCAGACCGCTAGGTTTATAAATCAGACCGCTAGGTTTATAAGTTGGACTGCAATAAATATAAGTCGGATTATGTTCTATTTTTAATTTCTAACAGATAATTATTTATAGATTTTATTAAATTTCATTGTGGGCACCAGCGTGACGCTTGCGCTAGCGGGAATCATCTGGTTTTTTTATTACTCTTTTGTAAATTTATTGCTAACGTCCTGCGGCTATGCGATGGTCGGGAAAAATAAAAAAACCGAACTTCAAATTAAGCCAAGTAATAAAAGTACAAACTATTAATTTAATTAAAAACTGAAACCCGACTATTGCATAACCGCTGTGTGTGCCCTGCATGAGCAGGACACACTCCGTAAGGATTAGGAAAAACTCAAAAATACAAATTTTGAGTTAAATAACTACTTTATGGAGTGTTATTTTTCTTGAGGGTGCAATTCCCTTATGGGCGGACTGAAACTCCGAACCATTAGCAAGTCGCAAGGTTGTTGGCTGTGAAGCCAGAACTGAAGGAAGCGATACTGCAAAATCCGGTACTGACGAACAGAAATTGCATAAGAGGCATTTAATAGGGGATAAGCGTCCACAGCAACGTAACGTCCGAAGATTACAAGACCTATTAGATGTAGATGCAGCAGGAATTGGAGGAAAGAAAAAGCTCTTATCAGGGGAGGTCTTTGCAACCACGAGTTGGTTGTGCAAAGAAGTCAGCAGAAGTCATAGTACTTGGGGCAACGAGTTACCAACAGAAAGGTATAGGACTCACAAACAAGGAAGGACTGAACGCAAAATGGTTCTTAATTTTCAATGGAATGGTGCAAACTATAGCCTTGAGAAACAAGAACAGGTTAACTAAGAATCTGAGACTCTGAAACAAGTCCAGAGTAAACAACAAAATGATTGAGAGCGTAGTACATCCTTACAATCTGCAAAAAGCAGTAGAACAAGTAATTTCCAACAAAGGAAGTGCAGGAGTTGATGGTATAAAAACCACTCAACTCAAAATGCTATTTCCTCAAAGGAAATTACAATTGCTTGAAGCTATTCGGCAAGGAAACTATCATCCACAAGCCATTTTGGGCGTTGAGATTCCCAAAGGCAACGGTAAAACCCGACTTTTGGGCGTTCCTACCACCACCGACCGAGTGCTACAACAAGCCGTATCTCAAGTTATTGCACCGCTATTTGAACCCAAATTTAATAACAATAGTTATGGATTTAGACCAAATAAGAATGCCCGACAAGCCGTTGGACAAGCAAGGGAATACATCCACCAAAGGTTGAACCACATTGTGGATATTGACCTGAAGAACTTCTTTGATGAAGTTGACCATTGTTTACTTCTGAATTTATTGTTTCAAAAAGTGAAATGCAAAACCACGATGCGCTTAATACGGCAATGGTTGCGAGTACCGATACGAATCAACGGTAAATTACAAAAACGAAGAAAGGGAGTTCCGCAAGGAAGCCCGCTAAGTCCGTTATTGTCGAATATCTTACTCGATGAGTTGGATAAAGAAATGACAAGACGCAAACTTAAATTTGTTCGTTATGCCGATGATTTTAGTATTTACTGCAAAACTCACAATCAGGCGAAAGCCACGGAAGTTGTAATTGCAAAATTTTTGAAAACGAAGCTTCAATTAACCATCAATAAAGAAAAAAGCGGGATTCGACGTCCTGTAAACTTCACATTATTGGGATTTGGATTTGTGCCAACGTATCAAAGGGGGAGCAAAAACCAATACCAGTTGGTAGTGGCAGAAAAGGCATGGAAGAAACTCAAAGAAAGACTTAAAAGCATCAGTCGAAAAACCGCACCAGTCAAACTAGAAGAACGTATTGCCAAGATAAAAGAAGTGCAACGAGGATGGTTAAACTATTTTCGGGGAACGAGTATTATGGGCAAACTACGTGATTTAGATGGCTGGTTGCGAAACCGACTGCGATATGCATTTGGCACGATTGGAAAAAGCCTGAAAGAAAGAGAAAGAATCTCATACGATTGGGCGTTGACCAAAACCATGCTTATGCTTGGAGCAGAACACGGAAAGGCGGTTGGGCAATTGCACAGAGTCCTATTTTGAACACGACCATTACTTTGAAGCGACTAAAACAGCGAGGGTATCAATCATTAACAGAAGTTTACATCGAACTTAACCCATCACTTTGCGAACCGCCGAGTACGTGACCCGTACGCTCGGTGGTGTGAGAGGCGCACTCCGTCAGTTTCTGGCGGAGCCGTCTACTCGATTGTGCGTTCGGTGTTCTTTTATCATATTACTTTTCAGTCTTATACTCGTCTTTCTGTTAGCTTTGGCAAATACATACTCTTTTGCAATTTTTGGCTTGTCTGTCGGCTGGTGCGAATTGCAAATGTGTATGGCTTTAAGCATTGGCTCAATTCATTTCAAATAGTTTTTCATTCGTTTCTAAAAAAGTAATGAAATCATCTATTGTTCTTGGTTTGATGTTTAAATTTTCAGTGTCTTTTACATACTTAATTTGCTTTTCGCTGTCAACATAAATACTTGGTGCAATAAAATGACACATTGAATCGGCTTTTACTTTTTTAGAAAATTCTCCTAAATGCCTTGCAATTGGCCAAACTTCCATCATTGTTTGGGTTCTCCCGCCTGACATTGTAACCTCTACCAAAATTCCTTTTTCATCTTCAAAGCATTCTATATCGCCTTGATTTCCTTGTCCACCTGCCGTAGATGTTGGTATTCCTTCATCATCTGTTGGGTAATTTGGTTTGATTTTTAAATTTCGATGTTTTGATTTTATAGCTAACGAAGTTAGAAACTCTAAACGGATTGGGTGTGAAAGTAGTTTTAATACTTCATCTCCTGAATTTGACCTTTTTGCTAAACCTTTTAGTTCAGATTTGATTGTATTCCAAGGATATATTTCAATCCATTTGAGTAATAATTTGTCATTTTCGTCTAAACTTAAAGTTTTGGCTTCAATGCTAAAAAGATTTTCATCTGTTTCAGCCATATAATCGAAATACTCTTTTTCATCTTCAAAAGTAGGGTAGGTTGAATAGTTTTCTAAAACATATTCTACTTTCTCAATTTCGTTTTTGTTGATGTCTATAAATCTTCCTGCACCTCGTAAAGAAATCAAGCCTGTCAAACGCATTTTTCTAATAAACTCATCTGGATAATCAACCATAATAGATTTGTCATCTCTAACAACATCAGACCCGCTCATAATTTCGTCCCGACAAATCTCTGTTACAATTTCCCAACTTGGTGAGTACCCGTATTCTTTTCTAAGTTTCTTTATTCTTTGATAAAGAGCTTCTGCATCATTGTCTTTCCAATAGAGAATTAATGGGATTTCTAATTTAGAAATTCCTGCTCCATTATATTCTGGGTCGGCATCTAATTTTTTAATTACTTCTAAAAGTAAAAGCAAAGGCACATTTTCATTTAATACACGAACAAATGGATTGTTCCTTTGTGATTTTGCCATTGCGTGTAAAAATACTTGTTGCTCAATTTCAGGATTGCTTTCTGAATATAATATCTGATTATCTTGAACTTCTATACTAACTGAGTTAGCAAGTCTATTTTTACAATTTGGGCGTGCCCCTTTGGGTCGGGCTATTCACTTCAAGTCCTCGATCGTACCTCACTGTGGGCTTTTCGTTTCTATCCCTCACGCAATTCAAAATCATCTTTAATTAAATCATCTGAGTTAATTAAACTAAATTCATAATAATTGCATAATTCTTCCAATGTGTTATTCTTTATTGAATTTTCACCTTCATCAGAAAAATTGCCAAGCAGTAAATAATCAATTAAACTACTTTTTAAATCAGAAAGGTTTTGGCTGTTTTGTCCAAAACTTCTAATTCTACCTAATTGGTTATCAAAAATTGCATAGTACATATATTTATCTCCCTTTATAATTTATACCAAATTCAGTTAAAGAATAGTAGCCTCGTTCAACTCTCTCAAACAATTTTAAACTGTTTGAAGAACTGCTATTTAACTCATTATGATTCAATTCACCACGAATTGAATTATTGAAAGTATCTAATTTATATTTATCCTCTAGCTTATCACTTTTAATTCTATTCAATAAAGCTTCTGTTATTTCAGCAACTGAAACTTTTGAAATATTTTCATTCATTTTTTGTTTTATAAAATCTACAATCATTGATTTTATTGAAGGTATTGTTCCCGGTAAGATTTGAGAACGATTTTCAATCTCCTTAATTGTCTTTATTATTCCTTTATCTTTAAATGCTTTATCATCATTTTTTTCAAAAGCAGAGAAAACATCAGAATATCCATTTAGATAATCTTCATCTGGAGTAAAAAGGCTGTCAGTGAATTTTATAGAATTATATATTGCTTGAAGTTGCGAAAAATAAACAGGTTTTTTTTCATTGAAAATTGTATTTACTTCAAAATTTGAAGTTAATCCACCTCCAGTTAAATTTGCTGAGCCAACAATAGAAGTGGTTTCTTTACCATTTTCAAATAAATATATTTTAGGATGAAAAACTATATCTGTTCGATTTATCTTTCTATCACCATAACAGAAAAACTTTAAACTTGGATATTGTTTCTTCAAACTTATAAAGAACAACATTGATTTTGGGTCAGTCGTTTTAAAATCTAATCCTGCTATTATTTCAAAATTTCCACCATTATCTAAAGACTGTTTCAATGAATTTTCAATTACTTTAACGCCACTATGTTTTAAAAAAGCAACTGCAATTTGGGTGTTTTTAGAATTTTGCAATTCTTGATTAATAATTTTCCCAATTGGAAAATTCAAGTTAGATAGAATTTGAATATTGCTCATAATTAATTTCGTTTAGATATAAAAAGTAATTCCTCTGAATTCGATTTTGAAATATTTTCTTTGAAAATGTGTTTTTTAGTTTTTCCAAAAGAATTCAATATTTCTTCAATTTCGACCATTGAAATCTTATTTTCTAGATAATTGCTTTTTGATTTGTAAGTGTTGTTGTATGAAACCGCTAAATATTTAACATCCAAATTTTCAACTAAATCTTTAAAAGCGTCTTTAGCTTTTACAGTACAATATTTGCTCATATTTTCTGGTTCAGGTTTTAAAGCAACACCGAAAAGTTTAGGTTTTTCCCATTTCACAAGGTTTTCATAAATGTGATAAAAACGGCTGTATTGACGAGAATTGTATGGTGGGTCAATGTAAGCAATATCTCCTTTAAGTCTTCTTACTAACTTATTGGAATCTTCGTTGTAAATTTTTGCTCCTGCAAAATTTTCAGTTTGTATTAAGCGAAAATTTAGAGGTCGTTTTACAATCGGTTTTTTAATGTATGCATCAAAATGTCCAACCGTGTTTGCAAGCCGGTCGATTGTGTAAATTAACGAAGTTAGAAGTATGGCATATTCCTTTTCGTTTAGATCATTTTTTCGGCTTTCAATGTCCTCACGTATATGTCCAATCAATTTTGAAATGTCTTTTTCGTAAAATTTATCTCCAAAGTTTTTAGAAAAGTAGTTTTCTTTTATTTCTTGTGGGTTTAATATATTATATTCATTTACGATGTCCACAATTTTTTTTGAATCCCATTTTGATTTGTCAAAAAAGGCTTTGTAGGCAATGTTGTTAGAAAATAAAATGTCGTTCAGTACAACATTTTTATATGTTTTCATAGCTTCTCTAGCCACAATTGCCGTACCTGAAAAGATGTCAATAAAGGTCTCATTTCCTTTTGTTTCACTTTGGATAATTTCCATTATCCAGTCAGTCAATTTTGCTTTGTTCCCTATGTAACGTCTACTTTTTAAATCGAATTTTTCAAGATTTTCATAATCATTAAATAATGATAAACCATATTTTATTCTTTGCTCTGCAAGAAGAAAACCTTCTAATCCAAAATCTTCGTTTTGTATTTCGTATAATATTTTGTCACTAATCAAATATTTAATTAAGTCCTGTTCGCTATAATTATAAAAGTTTGCTAAGGTTTGAACTTGTGGTTTAGTTGGTAATCTTTTACCTGTTTCAATACGACTTAAAACAGTATAATTAATGTTTGTTTTTAATGCAACGTTTTGTAGGTTGAAACCTCTGGTTTCCCTAATTTCTTTTAAAGTATCTCCTATAGAAACGAATGTGTCCAACATATTTTGTCAATTTATGGCAAAATTAGAAATATTTTTTAATTAATTGTAATTTAACGTTGAAAAAAAATGGCTCTTTTGTTTTTTTTTGAGCTTTGGCTCGTGTATTTGGAAAACCAAATGTGCCATTTGCGGATCGGTTTTTTTTACACTGACGCACAACTAGCTTATATACGCATAAGATTGCTGGTTTTTGTTCCAAATCGGCATGTTATGCGCATGTTTTTGATTTATTTTATGCGTATAATTTCTTATTTTTAGAATGTAAAGTTAACTAAAAATCTTACATATCAAAACACTGTTGTCCGATTAAAATAAAAGCAATCTTTTAATTGTTGTTCCAAAATTGCATAAAAATTTCTTATCAAATTTTTAAAATGTCACGAAAGGGGGTATTTAACATGATAATAGCCGAATTTTATGTAAAGATTGAAGCTTTCAACACCGTTCTCGTTAAAATCCTTTCGGATGACTTGGACTTGTTGAATAGCAAACAATCTAAAATCATAAATCGAAGGGTTTCGTGCGAGGGATAGCAGCGGAAATCCCACGCTTTTGGGCGTGGATTGCAGCGAATAGCCCGACCTCGTTTTGTACAGATGGCGTAGTAACTAAAATCGTTCTAAACGAGGGCGCACCCAAATAAAAAAAACTAATTGCGTTTTTTGATGAGTAAAACAAACGGGATGCACAACAAAAATAAGATTCCTAGGTAATAAAAAATGTCAACGAAAGTCAGTACCGAGCTTTGTTTCATCACGCCATAATCCATAACTTGGTAGGCTTTGTTTAGGGATTCGTTGGTGCTGAAGCCTTTGTTCATAAAGCCTTGTTGTAATTGCAAGACTCTTTGTTGTACTGCAAAATTGGTTTTATCGAGGTGTGAAACCAAATTTACGCGGTGTTCTTGATTGAATCGGGCAATGAATGTGGTGATGATGGCGATTCCGAATGAACCTCCCAATTGTCGCATCATTCCTGTGAAAGCAGCACCTTCGCCAATTTCTTTCCCTTTCAAGGTTGATAATGATAATGTGGTTATGGGTACAAATAGTAATCCCAATCCAACGCCTCTCAAAATCAGTGGCCAGAAAATGTGTTCGGCGCCTGTGTCTGGGGTGAGGACGTTGTGCATCCAATAGGTAAATACGAAAAATGCGAGGAATCCAAGAGCTACCATATAGGCTTGTGGAACGCCGCGTTGTATCATTTTTCCTATCATTGGCATCATAATTCCTGTGGTTATGGAACTCGGAATTAGAATTAATCCTGCGTTTAATGCGCTCCAACCCAACACGGATTGTGTGTAAATTGGTATGATGAAAGTGGAACTGTACAAACCAAATCCTAATACAAAACTCATTATTACACCGACTCTAAGATTGGTGTTTTTCAATACGCTAAGATTTACAATTGGGTGTTTATAAGTGAGTTCTCGCCATATAAAAAGCATCAATCCTGAAGCAGAAACCGCGGTTAAAAGTGTAATTGTTCTGTCGTTGAACCAGTCGTCTTGTTGCCCGTGTTCCAACACAAATTGTAGCGAACCCACGAAGGCGGCAAGAAATGCAATTCCCCACCAATCGACTTGTGACGCTTTTAGTTTTTCACCATATTTTGGACTTCTCACGAAAGCCAATGTCAAAAATGTAGCGATGATTCCAATGGGAATATTGATGTAAAAAATATACGGCCAAGAGAAATGATCTACAAAATAACCTCCCAATGGCGGTCCCAAAGTAGGGCCTACAATAACTCCCATTCCGTAAATAGCTTGTGCCATTCCTCGTTTTGCAATAGGATAACTTTCGGTGATAATGGTTTGAGCAGTAACTAATAATGCGCCGCCACCTAAACCTTGAATGAATCTAAAAGCAACCAATTCCCAAATGTTTGTGGCGTTTCCACACATAAAGGAAGCCACGGTAAAAATGATGATTGAAGTAGCAAAATAATTCCGACGTCCAAATTGTTGTGACAACCAACTGGTCATTGGAATGATGATTACATTGGCAATTGCATAAGCGGTAATTACCCAAGCGACATCGGTTAATGTTGCCCCTAAACTTCCTCGCATATTGTTCAAAGCCACGTTTACAATGGTAGTATCAACGATTTCTAGCAAGGCACAAAGCACCGCTGTAATTGTAATAATTACCCTTCTAAAACCGTATTCTACTAAACTATCTTGATCTGCTACCATTTTTATTATTGGTTATGCTATTTATTGGCGTTGTATTAGTCCAAATGAACATCCACATTTACATTCATTCCAGGACGTAGTAATTTAATTTTTTCAGGATCATTAGAAGTATTCAAACTAATTTTCACTGGCAATCGTTGAATGGTTTTCACGAAATTTCCAGTGGCATTATCAGGCGGAAGTAATGAAAATTTAGAACCTGTAGCTGGTGAAAAAGAAGTAAGTTCGCCTTGAAAATCAGTGTCTGGATAGGCATCAACTTTCACGGTTACTTTTTGTCCCATTTTCATTTTGTCTAATTGTGTTTCTTTGAAATTCGCAATTACCCACGCTTCTTGATTGTTGATAATATAAAACAACGCTTGACCCGGTTGCACTAATTGTCCCGGTTGAATGGAAATTTTAGAAACCTGACCGTCAATTGCTGCGGTTACAACCGTGTAACTTAAGTTTAATTTTGCTGCTGCCAACATTGCTTCGGCACGTTTTATATTTGCGGAAGCTACTTCGGTTTGTTTATTCGATACATTCGATTTTGCGATTATTACCGATTTCTGAAATGTACTGGCTTTTTGTTGTTGTTGCAAAATTCGCAATTGACTTTCTGC
>CANFVB010000061.1 GCA_947450355.1 Bacteroidota bacterium | reverse complement strand
GGTTAATCGGTTAAAAACTTTGCGAACTTTTCGTAAGTCTTTGCGCTCTTTGCGGTTAAAATCAAAACCCTAAAATCGTAATTCTTAAATCGGGGTTCGCGCGAAGGGTGGCAGCGGAAATCCTCTGTGTAACGAATTGGAACAGAGATTGCAGCGAACGACCTGACCCGAATTTTTCGAGGGTCGCGCCCAAAAAATAATAATTTAGAAGTGGTTACCTTTTCTCAATCCATTTTCGGGCATTCACAAAAGCTTCGTGCCATGGCGAAACTTCATCGTGTCTGTCTTTTGGATAATTCGCCCAATTCCACTGGAAAGTGGAACGCTCAATGTGTGGCATCATTACCAAATGTCTTCCTGTTTTATCGCAAAGCATGGCGGTATTGTAATCGGAACCATTCGGATTTGCTGGATAATCTGAATAGGTATATTTAGAAACGATAGTGTAGTTTTCTTCGGGTAATGGCAAGTTGAATTTCCCTTCGCCATGAGAAATCCAAACGCCCAAAGTGCTTCCCGCCAATGTGGACAACATTACGGAATTATTTTCTTGAATGGTCACGGATGTAAATCCACTTTCGTGTTTGTTTGACGTGTTGTGTTTCATTTTTCCATGAACTTTATGCTCTGGATTGATGACTTCTAATTCCATAAATAATTGGCAACCATTACAAATTCCAACCGATAAAGTGTCGTCTCTTTTAAAGAAATTTGCTAAGGCTGTTTTTGCTTTTTCGTTGTATAAAAAGGCGCCCGCCCAACCTTTGGCAGAACCTAAAACGTCTGAATTTGAGAAACCTCCAACAGCTCCAATGAATTGAATTTCTTCTAAGTTTTCACGTCCCGAAATCAAATCGGTCATGTGAACATCTTTTACATCAAAACCAGCCAAATACATTGCATTTGCCATTTCACGTTCTGAATTACTTCCTTTTTCACGGATAATTGCCGCTTTTGGACGCGGTTTAGTCAATTCAATTACTGGTTTTTCCCCTGTGAAATGAGTTGGAAAAGTATAGTGTAAAGGTTGGTTTTTATAATTTTCAAAACGCGCTTTCGCCATTCCGTTTTTAGATTGTTTTTGATCTAATAAATACGATGTTTTGTACCAAATATCTCTGTATTTTGGTATGTCGAATGTCAAATGTCCAAAGTCTAAAGTACCTTCATTGGTAACTTTTCCTAATTTATGAAAAATGATATTATTGGATTTCAATTTACTTTCTATAACAGCATCATTTTTGGCTTGGAATACAATTCCAATATTTTCTGAAAACAATATTTTTACAAGGTCTTTTTCTTCAAATGAATCAAATGAAATTTTCATTCCAGCTTCTTCCATTTTATTAGTTCCCAATGCAGCTTGCTCCCCCTTCGGGGGCTGGGGGGCTGTAGTTAGTGGGCTAAAACACATTTCTAATAAAGTGGTAATCAATCCGCCACTTCCAATATCGTGACCAGCAACAATTTCATTTTCTAAAATTAATTCTTGAATTGAATTGAATGCGTTTTTAAAGAATTTTGAATCTTTAATTGTTGGCGTTTCTGTTCCAATAGTTGTTAATATTTGTGCAAATGAAGTACCACCCAACTTATAATTATCTTGTGAAAGATTGATATAATAAATGGAACCACCGTCAATTTGCAATACCGGTTCGACTACTTTTTTAATGTCAATGCAATTTCCACCTGCCGAAATTATCACCGTTCCGGGCGCAATTACTTCGTCATTTGGATATTTTTGTTTCATCGAAAGCGAATCTTTTCCAGTTGGAATATTGATTCCTAATTCGATTGCAAAATCGGAACAACTCTTTACAGCAGCATACAAACGGGCATCTTCGCCTTCATTTTTACACGCCCACATCCAATTGGCAGACAACGAAAGTCCGTTCATTCCGTCTTTTATTGGTGCCCAAATAATATTTGATAATGCTTCTGCAATTGCCGTTCTGGTTCCCGCTATTGGGTCAATTAACGACGCAATTGGCGAATGTCCGATAGAAGTTGCAATTCCTTCTTTTCCTAAATAATCCAATGCCATTACACCGCAATTATTTAATGGTAATTGCAACGGCCCGACACATTGTTGTTTTGCAACTTTTCCACCAACGCAACGATCGACTTTATTGGTCAGCCAATCCTTGCAAGCAACTGCTTCTAATTGCAAAACTTGCTCTAAATAGGTTGAAATTTTATCTTGGGAATAGACTAATTCTGAGTAATTTCGAGTAATGGTTTTGTCAGTCATAACCACTTTTGGGGAACTTCCAAACATATCTTCCAAAGCAAAATCCATAGGTTTTTGACCTGTAGTTTTTGATTCAAATGTAAAGCGATTGGTATCAGTTACATCGCCAACTTGGTACATTGGCGAACGTTCTCTGTCGGCTATTTTTTGAAGTAATTCAATGTCTTTTGGCGCAATTACCAATCCCATTCTTTCTTGAGATTCGTTTCCAATAATTTCCTTTGCAGAAAGCGTTGGGTCGCCAATTGGCAATTTGTCTAAATCGATTAAACCTCCAGTTTCTTCAATTAATTCTGAAAGGCAATTCAAATGTCCTCCAGCTCCATGATCGTGAATGGAAACTATTGGATTTAAGTCGCTTTCAACCAATCCACGAATTGCATTTGCAGCTCTTTTTTGCATTTCTGGGTTCGAGCGTTGAATGGCATTCAATTCAATTCCAGAACTAAAAGCACCTGTATCTGCTGATGAAACGGCTGCTCCACCCATTCCAATTCTATAATTATCGCCACCTAAAATCACGATTTTATCACCTGCTTTTGGTTTTTTCTTGATGGCTTGGTCTAATTTTCCATACCCAATTCCACCCGCTTGCATAATGACTTTGTCGTATCCTAATTTGCGGTTATTTTCATCGTGTTCAAATGTTAAAACAGAACCTGTAATTAAGGGTTGACCGAATTTATTTCCAAAATCAGAAGCTCCATTGGATGCTTTTATTAAAATATCCATTGGGGTTTGATACAGCCATTTTCTTTCTTCCATTCCATTTTCCCAAGGTTTATTTTCAGATAAACGAGAATAGGAAGTCATATAAACCGCCGTTCCAGCCAATGGCAATGAACCTTGTCCGCCAGCTAATCGATCACGAATTTCACCGCCAGAACCTGTTGCCGCTCCATTAAAAGGTTCAACAGTTGTTGGGAAATTATGCGTTTCTGCTTTTAATGAAATTACAGAATCGAAATCTTTGGTTTCATAGAAATCAGGTTTGTCAGCACTTTTTGGAGCAAATTGCTGCACTCGTGGCCCTTTTACAAACGCCACATTATCTTTGTAAGCAGAAACAATATCGTTTGGATTTTCAGCGGATGTTTTCTTGATTAATTTGAATAGGGAAGAAGGCATTTCTTCTCCATCGATTACAAATGTTCCGTTGAAAATTTTATGTCGGCAATGTTCTGAATTGGCTTGTGAAAAACCAAAAACTTCAGAATCAGTTAGTTTTCGTCCTATTTTAATTGATAAAGTATCTAAATAATCAACTTCTTCTTGGCTTAAAGCCAAACCTTCCGATTTGTTATAACTCGTAATATCATCTATTTCAAGAATGGCTTCTGGTTGACTATTTATGGTAAAAATATCTTGATGTAATTCAGAATATTTTTGTGAAAGCATTGGATCAAAATCAGTAAAATCGGAAGCTACGTTTAGGAATTCTTCAATTCTGATAATTCCAGAAACGCCCATATTCTGGGTGATTTCAACGGCATTCGTGCTCCAAGGCGTTATCATTGTGGCTCGTGGGCCAATAAAAAAATCCGTTCCAATTGTATTTAGAACGGATTTTTCTATTTTATTTGAATTGCCAAAAAGCCAGTTTAATTTTGAAATGTCTTGGGCAGAAAGTTCGTTTTGCGATTGAACAGCAAAAACCGTATTGGTCTGGTTTCCGAAGAAGTGAATCATTTTTTGTAGTATTGTTGTGTTGCGCAAATTTACTTTAAAAAAGTGCAATGTGCAATAATTACGATTACAAGTTTTTCAACATGAAACGGTTTATCAAAAAAATACACAAATTATCAAGGCATTATTATCTTCTATTTCAGACTTGCAATACTTTGTTCGATTGTAGCGATTTTTGCCAAAGCATCCGCTTCTTTTTGTTTTTCGTTTGCCAAAACTTTTTCGGGCGCACCAGCAACAAATTTTTCATTAGACAATTTTGATTGTACCGATTTCAAAAATCCTTGAATGTATTTCAGCTCTTCTGTTAATTTCGTAATTTCTTCTTCTACATTGATATTTCCTGTAATTGGGATAAAATATTCATTTGATTTCACTCGGAATGATAAAGCACCATCAACTTTATCGGTTACATAATCTAACGATGTTATGTTTCCTAATTTTGTTATTACGGAATCAAAATGAGTTGACACGTTGTCATTATTAACAATTTTCAATTCAATTGTATCTTTGAATGGAATATTTTTGTCTTTTCTGATGGTTCTAATTCCAGAAATTACTTCCATTGTGTTTTCAAAATCGACAATTAAACTTTCGTTAAATGGTTTTAAAACTGGCCAAGTAGAAACAATTAAAGCTTCTTCTGGCGTTCGTTCTGCAATGTAATGCCAAATTTCCTCTGTTAGAAATGGCATAAATGGATGCAATAATTTCAAGTTACTTTCCAGCATTTCTATAGCTTTTTCAAAAGTAATTTTGTCTATTGGCGCTTGATATGCTGGTTTAATCATTTCAAGAAACCAAGAACAGAAATCGTCCCAAACCAATTTGTAAATCCCCATTAAAGCATCGGAAATTCTATATTTTTCGAAATTATCTTCAATTTCCAAAAGCGTTTGTTGCAACTTCGCTTCGTACCATTCTATCGCCACTTTCGACGATTCAGGTTGCGGAATTGAATCCGAAACTTCCCAACCTTTTATTAGTTTGAAAGCATTCCATATTTTATTAGTAAACGCTTTTCCTTGGTTGCACAATTCTTCGTCGAACATAATATCGTTTCCAGCCGAAGCGCTCAAAAGCAATCCTACACGAACTCCATCGGCACCAAATTTCTTGATTAACTCCAATGGTTCAGGTGAATTTCCCAAAGATTTTGACATTTTACGTCTTTGTTTATCCCGAACCAAACCTGTCAAATAGACATTTGTAAATGGTTTTTTGCCTGTATATTCATAACCTGCAATAATCATTCGCGCCACCCAGAAAAACAAAATATCTGGACCGGTAACTAAATCATTTGTTGGATAATAGTATTTAAAATCTTCGTTTTCAGGATCCATAATTCCTCCAAAAACGGACATTGGCCAAAGCCAAGAGGAAAACCAAGTGTCAAGTGCATCAACGTCTTGGCGAAGGTTGCTGGTTGTTAGTTGTTGGTTGTTGGTTTTGGATTTCGCTAAAACTAAAGCGTCTTCAATAGTTTCGGCAACAACAAAATCTTCTTTTCCATCTCCGTAGAAATAGGCCGGAATTTGTTGTCCCCACCACAATTGACGCGAAATATTCCAATCACGGATGTTATTCAACCAATGCGCATACGTATTATTAAAACGAGCTGGATGCAATTTTATTTCTCCGTCAACCAACACCGATTTTATGGCTGGTTTTACCAAATCTTCCATTTTTAGAAACCATTGGTCTGACAAACGAGGTTCGATTACGGCTTTTGTTCTTTCTGAAGTTCCCACTTTGTTTAAGTGGATTTCCGTTTTTACCAAACTGCCATTTGCGTCTAATTCTTTTGCAATTTCTTCACGAACTACAAAACGGTCTTTTCCTTGGTAATGCAAACCAAAACTGTTTAGCGACGCATCTTCATTGAAGATGTCGATAATTTCTAAATTATGTTTTTCGCCCAACGCTTTGTCATTCATATCATGCGCTGGAGTCACTTTCAAGCAACCTGTTCCAAACTCGATATCAACGTAATCGTCTGCAATTACAGGGATTTCTCTACCACATATTGGAACTACAACTGTTTTACCAATCAAATGAGCATATCTTTCATCATTTGGATTTACACAAATTGCAGTATCCCCAAAGATTGTTTCGGGGCGCGTTGTCGCAACAATAATATCTTCGGCAGGATTCTTAGCTCCCCCTTTGGGGGTTGGGGGGCTGTACTTTATATAATATAATTTTCCTTGTTGTTCTTCATAAATAACTTCTTCGTCAGACAAAGTTGTTTTTGCTTCTGGATCCCAGTTTACCATTCGATAACCGCGATAAATCAAGCCTTTGTTGTATAAATCGACAAAAGAACGAATTACAGAAGCGGACATATCTGGATCCATGGTGAATTTTGTTCGATCCCAATCGCAAGAACATCCCAATTGTTTGAGTTGTTCTAGAATTGTTCCTCCATATTTATCGGTCCATTCGTAAGCGTGTTTCAAAAATTCTTCACGACTCAAATCCGATTTATTGATTCCTTCCGATTTTAATTTTGCTACTACTTTTGCTTCGGTTGCTATGGAAGCGTGATCGGTTCCTGGAACCCAACAAGCGTTGAAGCCTTTAAGACGCGCTCTTCGTATCAAAACATCTTGAATAGTATTATTCAACATGTGTCCCATGTGTAGCACGCCAGTAACATTTGGTGGTGGAATGACAATGGTATAAGGTGTTCTGTGGTCGGGTGTGGAATGAAAATAGTTGTTTTTCATCCAGTATTCGTACCATTTATCTTCTATGTTTTTAGCGTCGAATTGCGATGGAATTGTCATTTTATTGTTTGTTCGTTATTTCTAATTGTTGTGTTTTTTGAACATTTCTAAGTATTCAAATGAAAAAAATCATAGCCCTGATGGTAGTGAAAATCCCTCGCTTTTTAGCGAGGATTGCAACGGACAGCAGGAAAATGAATTACTGAAAATGCCAAAAATTTCGCTCCTAAAAAAAGAGATTGTGAATTGGTACGTTTTTTGTAATTGCTACAAAAGTAAATAATTATGTACAGTTTAAAAAGGGAAATATAAATTTGTGCAATTAATTAAAATAAAGTAGTTTTACAGTAACAAATAAAATTTTGATTCGATGAAAAAATTACTCTTATTATGTGCCTTTTTCGCTTTGAATATGGCTGGTTTTGCTCAAGTTGGTGCGAAAATTGAATTTTTGAATAAAGACAATACGGTTGATTTCGGAACGGTTTCGAAGGATTCTGATAGTGGAATTCGGACTTTTGAGTTTAGAAATACAGGTGATGCGCCGTTGATTATTACAAATGTGCAATCTACGTGCGGATGTACGGTTCCGACAAAACCAACTGAGCCGATTTTGCCAGGAATGACGGGAAAAATTGACGTGAAATACAATATGAATCCGGGGCCAATTCGTAAAACAATTACGGTGGAATCGAACGCTGTGAATGTGGAAGGCGGTAAAATTGCGCTGAAAATGAAGGGCGAAGTGATTGTAAAACCAGAGGTTAACTTGTTGGAAAAGAAAAAAGCATTGCCGAGTCAGTAATTGATTTACATAAATAGTAAAGCGCTTCAAACGAGGCGCTTTTTTTGTGGAATAAAGATTGCTAAATTCTCGGTTTTTTCAAAATAAATATTGCAAATTTGCATTTCAAAACTACAAATTATGCCAAAAGTTTCAAATAAAGGAAAACAAATGCCTGAATCTCCAATTCGTAAATTGGTGCCTTATGCAGATATTGCTAAGAAAAAAGGAAATAAAGTATATCATTTGAATATTGGTCAACCTGATATTAAAACTCCAGAAGTGGCAATGAATTCTATTAAAAATCTTGATATTAAGGTTTTAGAATACAGTCATTCTGCAGGATTTGAAAGTTACAGAACGAAGTTATCCGAGTATTATAAAAAAACAGGTTTGCCAATTGAGGTTGCTGATATAATTATTACTACTGGTGGTTCTGAAGCGTTGCTTTTTGCAATGGGAAGTACTATGGATTATGGTGATGAGATAATAATTCCAGAGCCTTTTTATGCTAATTACAATGGTTTTTCGACTGCGTCTGGTGTGAAAGTTGTGCCCGTTATTTCAACTATTGAAACGGGATTTGCATTGCCTCCAATTGCAGATTTTGAGAAATTGATTACCCCAAGAACCAAAGCAATTTTGATTTGTAATCCCGGAAATCCAACGGGTTATTTGTATTCAAAAGAGGAAATTATGCAACTTGCCGAATTGGTAAAAAAGCACGATTTGTTTTTGATTGCCGATGAAGTTTATCGCGAATTTACGTATGATGGCGATGTTCATTATTCGGTGATGAATATTCCTGGATTGGAAGAACATGCGATTATGATTGATTCTGTTTCCAAAAGATACAGCATGTGTGGCGCAAGAATTGGTTGTATTGTGTCGAAAAATAAGGAATTGATGGCTACTGCGATGAAATTTGCACAAGCGAGATTGAGTCCGCCAACGTTTGCACAAATTGCGAGTGAAGCGGCTTTGGACACTCCGCAAAGTTATTTTGACGAGGTAATTACAGAATATAGAGACCGTAGAGATACGCTGATTGAAGAATTAAATAAAATTGAAGGCGTGAAAGTCGGCAAACCGAAAGGCGCTTTTTATTGCATTGCGCAATTGCCGATTGATAATGCAGATACATTTGCACAATGGATGTTGGAATCATACGATTTGAACAAAGAAACAGTAATGGTTGCGCCTGCTGCGGGATTTTATTCTACACCTGGCGTTGGTTTGAACGAGGTTAGAATTGCTTATGTTTTGAAGAAATCGGATTTAATTCGTTCAGTAGAAATATTGAAAGATGCTATTTCGGTTTATAATTCAAAGTAATATTTCGTTTAGATATATTGTATTTATTGCTTAAAACTTCGTTAATGTATTTATTAGCGAAGTTTTTTTATTTACATTTATCAAAAAATTAAGATTTGACACCTTTTTAAGTTTATGAAATTTATTTTATCATTAATTAGTACACTTTTATTTGTTGCCACCGGATATTCTCAGTTTGATAACAGAAATAATTCTATTGAGGTTTCCCCAATTAAGAAAAATCCGATATCTAAATCGAAAAGTACACCTTCAAAATTCAGTGCATTACCGTCTATAAAACCAAATTTCAATGATGTTCCGTTAAAAAAAGAGCCTGAAATTATTTTTAAGAAAATTGGTGGTTCTAAACCGATTGATCTTACTATGAAAAATGATTTTATTAACCCAGGATTAGTGTATCAAGAAAAACTGAATAAAATGGGTGATGGAGAAGTTTCTCAAGCTTTTAGAAGGAATCAAAATTTAGGTGACTTTAAAACAAAAGCGATATTTTTGAAAATACTTTGCCGAGACAACCAATTTGTAGATGGCGACCGAGTTAGAATTTATATTAATGACTTAATAATACAAGAAAATGTGCTTTTGGAAGCAGACTTTAAGGAGTTTGAAATTACTTTGAAAACTGGATTTAATAAAATTGATATTGAAGCATTGAATCAGGGAACTTCTGGTCCAAATACAGCTGAATTTCAAGTTTATGACGATAAAGGAAAACAAATTTCAGCCAATCAATGGAACCTTTCTACTGGTTTTAAGGCTACAATAATTGTTGTAAAAGAGTAAGTTCTCTATTAAAAACTAGTAATAGAGAACTTACAAATATTTATCTTTTTTCTAAAAGCACTACATTTTCAACGTGATGGGTTTGAGGAAACATATCGACTGGGCGAACGCGAGTAACTTTGTATTTTTCATCCATTAAGGCTAAATCACGAGCTTGTGTAGCTGAATTACAACTTACATAAACCACTTTTTCGGGCTCAATTTTCATGATTTGCTCTATTACATCTTTGTGCATTCCATCTCTTGGTGGATCGGTAATTATAACGTCTGGTTTTCCGTGTTGCGCAATGAAATCTTCATTAAATACCACTTTCATATCACCAACATAAAATTCACAATTAGTAATGTTATTTCTTTCGGCATTCGCTTTTGCGTCAAGAATAGCTTCAGGAACACTTTCTACGCCAATAACTTTTTTGGCATTTTTAGATACAAATTGTGCAATAGTTCCAGTTCCAGTATATAAATCGTAAACAATTTCATTGCCTGTAAGTCCTGCGAAATCTCTTGTAATTTTATATAATTCAAATGCTTGATCAGAATTTGTTTGATAGAATGATTTGGCATTTATACTAAATTTCAAACCTTCCATTTCTTCCAAAATATAATCTCGTCCTTTGTATAATTTTATATTTGTATCATATAAAGTATCGTTTGCTTTTGAATTTATCACATATTGTAAAGAGGTGATTTGCGGAAATTTTTCATAAAGGTGATCCAAAAGCAATTCGCGATTTGGTTTGTCTTCTTCAAAAAACTGAATTAAAACCATTATTTCTCCAGTTGATGCTGTTCGTAGCATCAGTGTTCTTAAGAATCCTTCATGACTTCTTGGATTGAAGAATGACAAATTATTTTGGTTTGCAAAATCTCTTACCTCATTACGAATGGCATTGGAGGGGTCTTCTTGAAGATGACATTTTGTAATGTCTAAAATTTTATCCCACATTTTTGGAATATGAAATCCGAGTGCATTTCTATTTCCTAAATCTTCGGTACTTCCAATTTCCTCTTCAGTTAACCAACGGCTATTTGAAAAGCCAAATTCCATTTTGTTTCTATAGAAAAACTGTTTTTCAGAACCTAAAATTGGTTCAAATTCTGGAAGTTCTATTTTTCCGATACGTTGAAGGTGGTTTTTTACTTCATTTTGTTTGTAGAATAATTGTTGACTGTAGTTCATGTTTTGCCATTTACAACCTCCACAAACGCCAAAGTGTTCGCAAATTGGTTCTATTCTGTGTTCAGAAAATTCGTGAAATCTTACTGCTTTTCCTTCATAATACGCTTTGCGTTTTTTGAAAGTTTGAACATCTACGACATCTCCAGGGACAACATTAGGAATAAAGATGATTTTTCCATCGGGTGCTTTTGCAACTGAAACGCCTTTTGCACCTGCATCAAGTACTTTTATATGATCGAATACGATTTTGTCTGTAATTTTTCTAGCCATAGCGCAAAAATAAGTTTTTATAAATCCAAAATTGAAAATATTTTTAAAAAATGAATAAAATATTGAATTTAGGAAATTGTTTTAGTTCTTAAACATCCAATGTTCTAATGATTTTTAATT
>CANFVB010000060.1 GCA_947450355.1 Bacteroidota bacterium | reverse complement strand
AGCATTTCCAAAAGGAATTGGCTGCAACATATTTGCTTTTTGTTCAATAGATGCCAAAAGTAATTCTGATTTATCTTGATTATGTTCCGCATCAGAAAGTTGCAAGAAATTAGTCAATTTATCGCTTACCTCTGTGAAATGTATTCCAATTATCGCCGATGCTTCTTTGAAATCAATCCCTTTTTGAAGTTTCAATAATTTGAATATTGGAAAAGCTATAAATCGAAATAATAAGAATACTTCAACTGAAATAAAAACGGCAAATAAAATCGTTCTTCCCATTGGTTTCAACCAAAGAAAATATTCTATAAAAAGTGTAAATAATAAATACAATAAGCCAAATCCAACGAAGAAAATAATGCCTCGAAGCAATTCATTTGTATAATACTTTTTTATAAAAGCCTCTAATTTTTGGTAAATAAATGTCGAACTGTCCAATTTATTTTGAAATTTTATAATAACTGCTAAAAGTAATAATTTAAGTGAATAAAGAAATGTTAAAGACAAAGAAAAAGGTAAAAAAAGTCAAACAAAGTTAATAAAACGTAGATTTTTCGTATTTTTACATAATAACCGACGAAAAGTTATGGACGAACTTATTCAATTATTAAAATCGTATAACGAATTAAATTATACTGCAACTTTAGAAGAAGAGCAAGCATTATTGTATGAATATGTTTATGCTACCAATAAATTAGAAGGCAATCAATTGACGCTTTTGCAAACCACAGAACTTTTTAAAAGTGATACCATTTCTGGAAATAACATTCGAAATTCTGATATTTTAGAACAAAAAGGAATGTATCGCGCTTTGAAAAGAATGTTATCCGCGGTAAAGAATAAGGAAGATTTAAGCGTGAATTTGATTTTGGAACTCAATTGGCTAACGCTTGGAAGCTTGTGGAACGAAGATTATTATCAAGGCGCAAAGGAAAAAGGGCAACTGCAAAATGAATTTAAAATTAGTCAAAATGTAATTTCTATAAAACAAAATGCTGTTGAAATAGAAAAAATAATGCCGTTAAGTTCCCCAGAAAATGTATTTGAAAATATGAGTCAATTGATTGAAACTATCAATAAAAGCGACAAAAATACAATTGACAAATGTGTGTTTTTGGCACAAGAAATATGGATTCATCAGCCATTTGTAGATGGAAATAAAAGAACCGGAAGGCTTTTGATAAATTTTTTATTGATGAAAGATGGCTTTCCTTTATTCGTTTTTAACAACGAAAACAACAATTATAACAGTCTTTTGGTTGAACATTATTATAACTCAAAACCAGATTTGATTAAAAACTATATTTCCGAAACCCTTTCGGATAGAATGAATGCAACAATAGAAGCCTATACGAAAATCAATAAAGATTTTAAAGGTTTCCGTTTTTTATTGTAAAACTTTGAATTAATCCTGTGAAATTGGGTTTGATTTTCAATTGCGCCAAATTCTTTATTTGACTGATTGAAATTGTATCTTTGCTGAAAATTTACAAAAAATGTCAAAGCAAGTTCGCGTGCGTTTTGCACCAAGTCCAACCGGACCTTTACATATTGGCGGTGTTCGTACCGCTTTGTTCAACTATTTATTTGCCAAGAAAAATGGCGGCGTTTTCTATTTAAGAATAGAAGATACCGACCAAAATCGATTTGTTCCAGGCGCAGAAAGTTATATTTTGGAAGCGCTGGAATGGCTTGGAATTTCACCTGATGAAACTATTGGTAAAAATGAAAAATTTGGTCCTTATCGTCAAAGCGAAAGAAAACATTTGTACAAACAATATGCTGACGAATTAATTAATTCGGGTTGGGCGTATTATGCATTTGATACTTCCGAAGCGTTGGATTTACATAGGAAACAACACGAAGAGCAAGGAAAAACATTTATTTACAACCATCACAATCGTGAAAAATTAGATACTTCTTTGGTGATTTCAAATGAAGAAACGCTGAAAAGAATTGCAAATAATGAAGAATATGTAATCCGTTTTAAAACACCTGTTGACGAAACATTACATTTAAAAGACATTATTCGTGGCGATGTAAAGTTTGAAACCAACGTTTTGGACGATAAAGTTTTATTCAAAAGTGACGGGATGCCAACGTACCATTTGGCGAATATTGTAGACGATCATTTGATGGAAACGTCACACGTAATTCGTGGTGAAGAATGGTTGCCGTCGATGCCATTACACGTTTTATTGTACCGTGCATTTGGTTGGGAAGCGCCTGAATTTGCACATTTGCCTCTGATTTTAAAACCTGTTGGAAATGGAAAATTATCAAAACGAGATGGCGATAAATTAGGATTTCCGGTGTTTCCATTAGAGTGGAAAACAGAGGAAGGAATTTCATCTGGTTATCGTGAAAATGGATTTTTTCCAGAAGCGGTTATCAACTTTTTAGCATTATTGGGTTGGAATGACGGAACAGAACAAGAAATATTTTCATTGGAAGAATTGGTTGAAAAATTCGATTTGAATCGTGTCCATAAAGCCGGTGCAAAATTTGATCCTGAAAAAAATAAATGGTTCAATCATAACTATTTGCAAATGCAAAGCGATGAAAGTTTGGCGAAATCATTTGCCCCAATCGTAGCTTCAAAAGGCGTTGCTGCATCTGAGGCCCATTTAACGAAAGTGGTTTCATTGATAAAAGAAAGAGCTAATTTTGTATCAGAATTTTGGGATTTATCCGACTTTTTCTTTGTGGCACCAGCTGTTTACGATGAAAAAGCATCTAAAAATTGGAAGGAAGAAACACCCGAATTAATGCAAAAATTAATTGCAGTTTTAGAAACAATTGAAGATTTTACAACAGTAACAATCGAAACAATTGTGAAAGATTGGATGACTGCAAATGAAATTGGAATGGGGAAAATAATGCAGCCGTTCCGATTGAGTTTGGTTGGTGCTTTGAAAGGTCCACATTTGTTTGATATCGTGGCTTTCATAGGAAAAGAAGAAACCATAAAAAGAATTCAAAAGGCAATTATAAGTTTATAGTTGGCATTTATAATTCATAAAAAAGAGGCTTAATCGCCTCTTTTTCTGTTTTTTATCCATTTGATGATAAATGGAATAACGAGTTTAAAAGTTGTAATGTACCATTCTGAAAGTAGCGGTTTAAACGAACCAACAACCTCATTTAGAATGTTTTTAGGAGATAGATTCTCTTTCGTTTTTTCAATACTTAAAGAAATTTTTTGATAGTGAATTTCGCTTTGTAATTTCAAAATTTCTAAATCACGATCTATTTCAGCGTAAGATGAATATTTTTTTGTAGCCATAATTAGTCGTTAAAAAAGATTTCTGAAAATTTCTCCAAAATCGGTCCTTCAATAATTTTGTCTTTAAATAAAAATACAAGTAAAGTGAAAAGCAGATAAATTCCTCCGACCGTTAAAAAACCCAAAGCGTTGCTGCCAAAATAAGTGCCAATTGCAAAAGCTCCTGCGATGGAACAAAACAATAAAACCATCAAAAGAAATAAAACCATTAAGGTAATTTTCAAAATCAAGGTCATCGATTTCATTGCCACTTTAAAACTTTTCAGCTTGTAATATGCCAAATTACTCTCAATATACTCTTGCGTTTCTTTTCGGATGTTTTCTGTATTTTGTTCTAATTCTTCAAAAGCCATAATTGGAATTTATTTGTGCATTTTTGCGTTTTGGTTTTTTAAATCGGAAAGTTTTGTTTCTAAGAAAGAAATTACATCTTCAGATTTATGGCTCATATTTGAAACCAAATCTTCGTAGGTGTCTTCCAAATCATACTTTGCATTCGAGAATTTTCTTTTGAAGGAATTGGTTGCATTTTCTAATTTGTGCTTCAAATCAGTTTTTGCATCGTCATAACCTCCTTTTATTTTTTCTCTGGTTCGAGAACCTTTGTCTGGAGCGAACAAAATTCCAATTCCTGCTCCAACCACAGCTCCTGCTAAAAGAGCTAAAACTGTATTCCCTGTGTTGTTTGACATAATTTCTATTATTAAAAGTTACTTCCACATAAAGATACAAATTAATAAAAGGTAATCCGTTAAGAAGCCGTTAAAGTGTCTATTTTTATGATGAAAAACGAAATAAAGCGTCGTAATAAATAGATTTTCATCAAATGGTAATTAGAGTCGTAAAAATTAAAATAATTACTTAGAATTAAGCTGTGAAATCCATTTTTGATTGGGTAAAACTATCGGTTTTGTAATTTCAATCAGAAATAGTAATAATAGAAAAAGCACCTCAACGAAGTGCTTTTTAATTGTTCAACTCTATTTTTAATTATTTCAAAGCTTCCAAAACTTTTTCGTTTTTTTCTGAAAGTTTCAATTCTGAAAGTTGCGTTTTAAAATCATTTAAATTTTCTAAATCACTTTTTAAATTTTGAATTGCAAAAAATCTAACTGACGGCATTTGACTTTTTAAAGACATCGAATATAATTTTGTTAACGCTTCTGATTCTATATCTTTAAATTGAACTTTGTCAGAATAATGCAATATCAAATTTGAAAATAATAATGCGTTGTTGTCGTTTTTCACATTTTTGACAATTGTTTGACAAATTAAACTGAAATTATCAACACTTTTAATGTTTTCAACGATGGATTCTAATATTAAATTTGCAGCCGTTTCGTCTTTTTCCTTCACATATTTATTGATTTCTTTTTGCATCGACATCAATAAATTTTCTTCTTTTTTACCTTTTTCTTCCCAAGCATCTTTTAGTCCAACTGTTCTGTTAAATACTAATTTTTCAGCAGTTGAATCCTTATCAACATTGAAATAACCAAGGCGTTGAAATTGGAATTTATCTCCCAATTTTACGGTTGCCAAACTCGGTTCTACAAATCCATTTACAATTTGTAAAGAATTAGAATTCATAAATTCTAAGAAATTTTTCTCCTTGTGACTATCGGGCGCTTCATCAATAAAAAGACGGTCGTACATTCTAACTTCAGCTTGAATTGCGTGTTGAATAGAAACCCAATGCAACGTTCCCGCAACCTTTCTTTGACTTGCTTCGCTTCCGCTTCCACTTTGGCTGTCTTCGTCATACGTAACGTGAATTTCGGTGATATTTCCAGCAGCATCTTTTATAATGCTTTCTCCTTTAATGATATAGGCGTTTTTCAATCGCACTTCTTTACCAATTGATAATCGGAAAAATTTAGCTGGTGCTTCTTCTAAAAAGTCTTCTCTTTCGATGTATATTTCTCTTGAAAACGGAACTTTTCTATAACCAGCACTTTCATCTTCTTGATTGTTTTCGGCTTCCAAAAATTCTTCTTTTCCTTCAGGATAATTGGTAATTACAACTTTTATTGGATCTAAAACTGCCATAACTCGTGGCGCAGTTTTGTTTAAATCTTCACGCAAGCAAAATTCTAAAAGCGAAACATCAATCACATTTTCACGTTTTGCAACTCCAATAGTTTCACAGAATTTACGAATAGAATTGGCTGTAAAACCGCGTCTTCGCAAACCTGAAATCGTTGGCATTCTTGGGTCGTCCCAACCATTTACAATATTTTCTTGAACCAATTGCAAAAGTTTTCGTTTGCTCATTACGGTATAATTCAAGTTCAAACGTGCAAATTCATATTGATTTGGTCTTACTTTAATGTTATTAGAACCCGAAACAAGTTCAGGTTGAATCTGATCTAAAAACCAATTGTATAATTCGCGATGCATTACAAATTCTAAAGTACAAATAGAATGAGAAATTTGCTCGATATAATCGCTTTCACCGTGAGCGTAATCGTACATTGGATAGATTTTCCAATCGTTTCCTGTTCTATGATGATGGCGGTGTAAAATACGATACATCAAAGGATCTCGCATCAACATATTTGTAGATTTCATATCAATTTTAGCTCTCAAAACGTGACTTCCTTCTGGGAAATCTCCATTTTTCATAGCTTCAAATAACGATAAATTTTCTTCAACCGAACGATTTCTGTAAGGCCCATCTACACCAGGTTGTGTTGGTGTTCCTTTTTGAACCGCCATATCTTCAGAAGATTGACTGTCAATATAGGCTTTTCCGTTTTTAATCATCGCTACCGCCCAATCGTACAATTGTTGGAAATAGTCAGATGCATATCGTTCTTCAGCCCATTTGAAACCCAACCATTGCAAATCTTCTTTGATAGCGTCAACGTATTCTTGCTCTTCTTTCGCAGGATTGGTATCGTCAAAACGCAAGTTTACAGGAGCATTGTACCGCAATCCTAAACCAAAATTCAAGCAAATGGATTTGGCGTGACCAATATGCAAATAACCGTTAGGTTCTGGCGGAAAACGAAAACGTAATTTATCTTGAGGAAAACCACTTGCTAAGCTGTCTTCTATAATTTGTTCAATAAAATGAAGTGATTTCTCTTCGGTTGACATAATTTTGTAAATTGAAATGCAAAGATAAAAATTTAGATGAGAGATAAAAGACTTTAAGATAATAGAATTTGAATTGAATTTATTAGTATTTTTGTATAAAACAAAAGCTATGAGACAATTAACCGTTACAATTCCAGACGATTTTTACGAAACTTTTATTAATTTTTTCAAGCACGTTCCTGAAGTTTCAATAGATGATGAAAACATTTGTGAGGTTCCATTATGGCAACAAGAAATGGTTTTAGAACGTATAAAAAATGCTAAACCAGAGGATTATATTCTTTTAGAAGATGCTTTAAAAGAGTTGGACAAAAAATGGCTTTAAAAGAAAAATATAAAACTTTAATTCTTCCAAGAGCAAAACAAGAAGTTCGTGAAGCCGCTTTTTATTATGAATCTATAAGAAAAGGGTTGGGTAAATTATTTTATAAAGAATTCAAAAACCATTCTTTAACGTTGAATAACTTTCCTTTTTTTGAAGAAAAATACAATATTGTACGTGTTCTGCCTTTAAAAAAATTTCCTTATTTGATTCATTTTACAGTTAACGAATCAGAAAAAACGGTTTCGATTCAAGCTATAACAAACAATCATCAAGATCCAAATACCACAAAATTAAAACAATAAAATGGGTACAATAAAACTTAAAAATATCAGAACTTTCTCGTATCACGGATGCTTGCTTGAGGAAGGGAAAATTGGTTCGGATTACTCGGTTGATTTAGAAATTAAAACCGATTTAAGAAAATCGTGTTTGTCGGATGATTTGAAAGATACGGTTGATTATGTACTTTTAAATCAAATTGTAGAGGAAGAAATGGCGATTCGTGCGCATTTATTAGAGCACGTTGGGCATCGAATTATAACGAAAATATTTGCAAAAATTCCGTCAGTTTCCCGAATTGTATTGGGTGTTTCTAAGTTGAATCCTCCTATTGGTGGTGATGTTGAAGCAGTTACTATCGAATTAGAAGAATATAGAAATTAAGTCGCCTGCCAAAAATTGGGGAATCGAAATTTTTCAAAATTTAAAATTTAAAATTCAAAATTATTTCCTATTTTTGCAATCCAATTAAATAATGGCGTCGTGGCCGAGTGGCTAGGCTGGGCTCTGCAAAAGCTCCTACTCCGGTTCGAATCCGGACGATGCCTCTAAAAGAGATACAGAAATGTGTCTCTTTTTTTTATGGAATTTTTAGGGAAATTTGGTAAAGATAGTACTCCGGTTCTCCCGAAGCTTCGGGACGGACGATGCCTCTAAAAGAGATACAGAAATGTGTCTCTTTTTTTTATGGGAATTTTTAGAAAAATTAATTAAAGAAAGGTTGGGGAAAAATTATCATTCTCCATCTTCTTTCTCATATCCTTCATAATAATAGGATTGCTCAATTCCTTTAAAAATAACTTCTCTATTATTTATTTCATCAGTTAAATTTTCACTTAATAAAGTTCTTAATTCCAAGCCATTAATCGGGCTTCTTTCCATAGCTTGTAAGTAAAACGATTTATCAACAAATTGCCAATTTACTAATTTTTTAAGTCTGGTTTTTAAAATCATATCGAGCCAAATACGCATTGTTCTTCCGTTGCCTTCCATAAAAGGGTGCGCAATATTCATTTCAATGTATTTTGCTATAATTTCCTCGAAATTATTCTCTGGCATTTGTTCAATTTTTATCAAAATTTCGTTCAAATACAAAGCGGTTGCAAATCTAAAACCACCTTTCGATATATTATGAATACGAACTTTTCCAGCAAAGTCGTATAAACCATTGAAAAGATAATGATGAATTTCCATAAGACCCTTTGTTGTTCCTACTTCTATTTTATCAATAGCATTTGATTCAAATAAACGAAACGCTTTTTCTAAACTATTTTTATGAATATTTTTCATAGACAGTTAGATTTATAAATCTGTAAATTCATTGCCAAAAATACTTCAAATGATTGTTATTTCTTCAAAAGGTTTTACTTTTTCAAATTGAATTCTTCTTATATTTTGAACACCCAATCAAAACTTTATGATAAACTCCATAATGTAGCGGAAATGCAATTGGTACCACTTGTCCGAATAGTTGTATTCAACGCGGTTTACATCGTTCGAGCTGCGCACGAAACGAAACCCTAGTTGTTAACTGATGATTTTTCTTTTATGCAGATATTGGATTTAATTTAACTTGTCCACCGACCGCTTTCAAAACTTTCATTATTGTAGAAAATTGAGGTTTGGATCCGTCTGACAATGCTTTGTATAAACTTGGTCTGCTTAATCCTGCCTTTTCAGCAATTTTTGTCATTCCAATTGCTTTAGCAACATTTCCGAGTGCTTTTACCAAATCATTTTCGTTTCCGTTTTCTAAAACTTCGTTTAAATATTCTGTAATCATTTCATTACTATCCAAATAATCTGATATGTCAAATTTTGTTGTTTCCATTTTTTAACTATTTAATGATTTCCAAATTTCTTTTGCTTTTTCAATGTCACTTTGTTGAGTTGATTTATCACCTCCAAAAAGTAAAATTATAATTTTGTTGTCTTTCTCTTTAAAGTAAACTCTGTAACCTTTCGCATAATTTATTTTAAGTTCTTTTATACCATCGCCAACTAATTCACAATCTCCAAAATGTTCGTCTTCTTCTAATTTTTGAATTCTAATTAAAATTTTCACTTTGGCTCGCAAATCTTTCAATTTCCGAAACCATTTGTCAAATTCAGTTGTTTTTTCAATAAAGTACATAATTTTATTTTGTATTCATTTGGATACAAATTTAATGTTTATTTTAATACGATTTTGTTTTTTGAAGATTTTTTTTAAAATGTCGCGCTACTTTTCTAAAAGTGCTACTATGCTGATTGTGTATCTATTACTAAAAAAAACCAATTAAACACATTAATCGTTAAATAGATTATAATGTATTTACTCCATTTTCTCCAACGCCTTTTTAACCATTTTTTGGTCGCTTGGAAACCAACCTTGTAGCATAATTGTCATTCCAAAAAGTATTAATAAAATGCTTATTAATTTTTTGATATTCAAAATGTTTTTTGGGGTCATTTTGTGTTTTAATTGTTTGGCTAATAGTATTTTACCCATATCAACAAACAAATACGTCAAAATTACAGAAGTGAAAAAAGTTAGCATTCTTGAGGTTTCTAATTCCAGTTTTGGTCCAACGGTAATTAGTATTAAAAACCAAAAAAGAAGCACGCCAACATTGATAAAATTCAATAAAAATCCTTTGATAAAAAGCGCGCGATAATTCTTTTTTTGGAATACAATCTCAACATCGTCTTCATTTACTTTTGAGGTAATTTTCCGAAGTTTTATAAATGAAATTAAACCATAAGTAAGCATCAAAATTCCTCCAAAAATGAAAATTGCAGGGTCATTTTTCAAACTTTGGATCAATCTGTAACTACTGAAATAAGCTATTAAAATAAAAAATATATCTGCTAAAACAACGCCTAAATCAAATACCAAAGCAGCTCTAAATCCTTTAACTGCGCTTGTTTCAAGCAACACAAAGAAAACAGGACCAATAAGAAAACTTAAAAAAATTCCGAGTGGAATTGCTGTTAAAATGTCTTGAATCATTAATAAAATTTAGAATCGAATTATTACAAATATAAAAATATTATCTATTGCTTTGATTGATTGAACCGCCTAAAACCGTTTTTTGATTAATTTGTTTCGGTTTGCCAAAAATGGTGATTGTTCCGCCAGCTCTTACTTTCGCATCTACCAATTCTGAAGCACGAACATCCGCAGTTCCGCCAGCGCTAATAGCGACATTTGTTTGCTCGGTTTGAAAGTCTTTTGCGTTTAAAACTCCACCTGAAGTAATAATAATATCTTGGTTTTTAGCTGTTCCTTCTAAGTTAATTATTCCTCCAGAAGTGGCACGAATACTCAACTTTTGAACGTCTAATTTTAATTTAATTTCAGATCCTTCTTTTGCATTTAATGAAAATGAAATTTGTTTTATTGCTTTTTCACTTGAAATATAGGAGCCTTCACAAGCATCTAAACTTTGAATATTTTTATAATACAATAACGCTGTAACATCCTCGCCAGAAAAGAATTTACCAATTGGCATTCTTACTTTTAATTCTCCGTTATTGTTAACAATTTCAACTTCTGAACTGTTTTTTCCTGACAATTCAATTTTACTTTCTTCTGACGGAATCAGCTGAAGTGAAATTTTATCAAACACTTTTACAGCATCAAAATCACCTAAATTTTTAGTGGTGGTTTCTTGTGAAAAACCAATTTGCGAAAGCAATAAAATTATAATTAACTTATAGTTCTTCATTATTATTTTGTCTTAAGAAATAAAAATCCAACTGTTTTTTCACTAAATCGGCAGTTTTTACTTTTACATAAATTTCATCGCCAAGTTGCAATACGTTTTTAGTACTTTGACCCACAAGTGCATATTGTTTTTCGTCAAAAATATAATAATCATCTTTTATTTCTCGGATTCTCACCATTCCTTCACATTTATTTTCTATTATTTCAACGAAAATTCCAAATTCTGTGACGCCTGATATAACTCCTAAAAACTCTTGATCTTTGTGATCTTGCATATATTTTACTTGCATATATTTGATGGAATCACGTTCTGCTTTTGTTGCCAACCCTTCCATTTGAGAACAATGAATAGATTTTGATTCATATAATTCTATATCTGCTGACTTTCCGCCATCTAAATAAAATTGCAATAATCTATGAACCATTACATCAGGATAACGACGAATTGGTGATGTAAAATGTGAATAATATTCAAAAGCCAAACCGTAATGTCCAATATTATCTGTCGAATATTTAGCTTTACTCATCGAACGAATCGCCAACGTATCTATTAAATTTTGTTCT
>CANFVB010000059.1 GCA_947450355.1 Bacteroidota bacterium | reverse complement strand
CAACTTATATTAGTGATAGAGATAACAGGTATTTTTATTTAAGCTCTTTTTTTACTAGCAGTACTTATGCCGCTAGAACGTTTACAGTTGAAGTTGCTACTGCCACCTCTTTATTGAATGGGTCACCTGTATTTGGGGCTTACGGACCGCAATGTACCATAACTACTCCATCTAATATGTCAAGAGCAATTCAACAATCAAAAGCAATTGTAACGAATGAAGTTGAAGTAAAAGTATATCCTAATCCATTCACAAATAACTTTAAACTGGATTTCGTTTCTTCAAGCGATAGCAATGTAGAAGTTGTTGTTTACGATATGATTGGAAGACAATTAGAAAAACTTCAAGTGGTTAGTTCAGAAATGAACAACTTGGAAATTGGAAACAACTACCCTTCTGGAGTTTACAATGTTATTGTAAAACAAGGAGAAGATGTTAAAACGCTTCGAGTGATTAAAAGATAATTACTTTTAATCTAAGATTTGAAAACCTGTCCAAGAAATTGGACAGGTTTTTTTTTGAATTGTATATAACTAAAATAAAATGTAAACAAATAACTAAATGGCTAGGATTTGTTCCAATAGAGGATTAGGTGGATTTGTAATTCGATGAAAAATCAATCGTCGGCAGGTCAGATACTGAGTATCCGAGGAGAAAACAATCGTCGGCAGGTCAGATACTGAGTATCCGATGAAAAATCAATCGTCGGCAGGTCAGATACTGAGTATCCGAGGAGAAAACGATCGTCGGCAGGTCAGATACTCAGTATCCGAGGAGAAAACGATTGTCGGGAGGTTGGATACTCAGTATCCGAGGAGAAAACGATTGTCGTGAGGTCGGATACTGAGTTTCCATTTTTAAAAGAACTAAATTTATTATCACATAAAGTTCATAAATAAAAAAACATCAAAAACTTACAATTTCATCTTTCAGACTGCTAAACTTTTATGAATGCAAATTACTTTTTAGCAATTTGCTTGTCCAACCACTCCACATATTTTTTTCTATTTGCGGCGTGTTGGTTTAAATCCGATGCGAATTCGTGGTAACCAAATTTAGAAACGCTGGCGCAAAAATAAATATAATCGTTATTTTCAGGATTCAAAACCGCTTCAATGGCAGTAATATCTGGCATTGCGATTGGTCCCGGTGGCAATCCTAAATAGAAATAAGTATTGTAAGGGGAATTAATTTTTAAATCATTGAAATAGACTCTTTTAATAATCGTGTCAAAATTTGACAATTGCTTTTTCTTAGCGAAAATAACCGTTGGATCGGCTTGAAGTGGCATTCCCAACTTTAATCGGTTCAAATAAACACGGGCAACTCTTGGTCTTTCGTCTTTTTTTACGGTTTCTTTATGCACAATTGAAGCCAAGGTCATCACTTGAACTGGATTTAATCCTAACTTTAACGCTTTTGAAGTTCTTTCGGTATTCCAAAACTTGCGGTATTCTTTAATCATTTTATCACGGAATTTATCCGCTTTGGTGTTCCAATAAAACTCATACGTATTTGGTAAACAAATACTTATAACATTATCTTCCGTAAAACCATTTTCTTTTAAGAAGGTAGAATCTTTGAATATTTTCATCAATGAAATACTGTCCGCTTCAATTTGAGAACCAACTCTACCTACAACATTTTCCAAACGCTCTTGATTGTTAAATGCCAATTTTACAGGCACATTTTGACGCAAAGTAGAAACCAATTCAAAACTATTCATTCCTTTTTTGAATAAAAAACGACCTGATTTTACATTTTCAATATACGATCTTTTGGAAGCTACCATTTCAAAATGATCCATATTTTCAATAAATGGACTGATTATTTTTTTCACATCTTCATAAGTCGCATCCGATGGAATATGAACAAAAAATTCATTTTCGGTAAATTTCGTGTTATCAGAAAATATATCTCTGTACAATTTGATACCGTAAATTAATAATGCCGCTATCAAAACAACCGAAACTATTGATGTTATTTTTTTGAAGTTCAAAATGTATAATTTAAAATTGATTATTTATTAATTGGAATAAAGTCTCGTCTTTGTATTTTCCTTTTACCAAATTCCATTCTTTTTTTGTTCCAATATTTTGGAAACCAAATTTAGTAAAAAGACTTAAACTTGCTTCATTTTCTGTAGAAATATTTGCATACAATTGATGTAAGTTCAAATGAACGAAAGTATATTTTATCAATAATTCTAATGCTTCAGAACCAACGCCTTGACTTCTGTTTTCATTGTCTTTAATGAGAATTCCTATTCCTGCACGATTATTTTTTGGATCAAATTCAAAAATATCTATCAAACCAATGGCGTAATCATCATCAAAAGTACAAATTGCCAAACGCAATTGCTTGGCTTCATAAATATCCTGATTGGCATTTTCAAGATATTGACGAATCAAAAACCTACTGTATGGCGTTTGTGTGTGACTGACTTCCCAAACTGATTCATCATTTTCAACCGCATAAACAAATTCTAAATCGTTTGGTTCGAGCGCGCGCAAATAAATATTTTTCCCTTTTAAAGTTATCAATTGAGTTGTTATTTAAATATTAATTTTCCCTTCAAAGACAAATGTTGCAGGTCCTTTTAGAAAAACATTTGTAAATTTTCCATCATTATTATCGAAAGAAACTTCTAATTTCCCACCTTCAACGTTAATTTTAATAGCGTTAGAAGTAGTTTTTCCGATAGATTTCATAGCAATTGCAACGGCGGTAGCGCCTGTTCCACAGGATAAAGTTTCGTCTTCCACTCCCCTTTCGTAGGTTCGAATCGAAAAAGTATCTGAATTTATTTGCACCACAAAATTGACATTTGCACCCGCTTTTCCATACAAATCACTATAACGAATTGCAGCTCCTTTTTCTTTTAAATCCAAATGAGCTAAATCAGAAACCAATTGAACATGATGTGGTGAACCCGTATCTAAAAAAACATAATCTGTTGAATTAGCAACCGAATCTACGTTTTTCATTTGTAAAGAAACGATTCCATTTTCAGAAATTGTAGCATAATGCAACCCGTCAATTGCCATAAAAGTCGCTGATTTATCAATAATCTGTAACTTATTGGCGAAAGCCATCAAACATCTTCCTCCATTTCCACACATCGTACTTTGATTTCCATCGGAATTAAAATAGACCATTTTAAAATCGGAAGTGGCATCATTTTCTAATAAAATCAAGCCATCTCCACCAATGCCAAATCGTCTGTTGCACAAATTTGCAATCAGTTTAATGTTGTCTTTTGGAAAAATCTCGTTCCGATTATCAATCATCACAAAATCGTTGCCCGTACCTTCGTATTTATAAAAGTTGATTTCCATATTTAATTGCATTACTACAAAAGTACAAACTATTAATGAAAAGTTAATCATTGTTAAACGGGCGTTAAACTCTTTTTTTGAAACTAATACTTTTATAATTTTACTCAAAAGAAAATTAATAACTATGAAAAATTTCATAAATCTATTTTTAGTAGCATTGTTGAGCGGTGTTACAACTCTTGGAGCCTACAAATTATTATTTGATAGTAACGGCTATTTTTCGAAAGATAGAAATTCGATTGTTACGCTTGCTCCCAATAATTACGGAAAAACCGTTGGATTGTCATCAGAAGCTGTTGATTTTACAGAAGCTGCCGAAAAAGCAGTACACACGGTAGTTCACGTAAAAAATGTTTCTTATACTTCCATTTCAAATCCCATGATGGAGTTCTTTTATGGCTATAAAGGCGCACAACAACAGGAACAAATTGGCACTGGTTCGGGCGTCATTATTTCTGAAGACGGTTATATTGTGACCAATAATCACGTGGTAAAAGACGCATCAGAAATTGAAATTACTCTAAATAATAAAAAATCGTATAAGGCAAAATTGGTTGGAACCGATTCTAAAATGGACATTGCTTTACTGAAAATTGATACCGAAGATAAATTACCGTATTCTACTTTTGCAGATTCCGATATTGTTAAAGTGGGCGAATGGGTTTTAGCCGTTGGAAATCCATATAATCTGACTTCTACAGTTACGGCAGGAATTGTTTCGGCAAAAGCAAGGAATTTGGATACAACTGGAATTCAGTCTTTTATACAAACCGATGCGGCAGTAAACCCTGGAAATAGTGGTGGTGCCTTGGTGAATACTCGTGGGGAATTAATAGGAATTAATACGATGATTTCATCTCAAACAGGTTCTTATGTTGGCTATTCGTTTGCAATTCCATCGAATATAACTCGCAAAATAATTGAAGATATAATGGAATTTGGTAACGTTCAAAGAGGAATTCTTGGAGTTGAAGGTGGCGAATTAAACAGTTCTGCTTCAAAAGAATTAGGCGTAAAAGAAACAGAAGGTTTTTATATCAAAAGAGTCAATAAAAATTCTGGAGCAGAGAAATCAGGATTGACAAAAGGCGATATTATCATACAATTAGATGCGCAAAAAATTTCGTCTTTTGCAGAATTAAACGGGTATATCAGTACCAAAAGACCAAATGACAAGATTCAAGTTACCTTCATTAGAAATGAAAAAACAATGACAGTTCCCGTTACTTTGTCAAAAAGTGATGTGATAAGCACGCAATTCAAAGGTTTGGATCTTGAAAATATTAATGCTGCTGATAAGAAAAAATACAGAATTGATTATGGCGTAAAAATCAAAGACATTAACAATGAAAAATTAAGTGCTTATGCAAATGACTTGAAAGGTGGAATTATTTTGAGTATTGGAAATGTGAAAGCTGTTGACGTTGAAACGGTATCAAAAGCACTTTCAAATTTAGATGAAAATCAAACCGTTCAAATAGAAATGTTGACGGTAAACGGACAAGTTATTCGATTGATATTATAAAAAAATTATCTTATTCTTCATAAAAAAAGCTGTTCATAACGAACAGCTTTTTTGTGTATAAAATTCTGCATTCAGTTTTCCAAGTAGAAAAAATTATTGAATCTCAAAAGTTTGAATTTCAGTATTTCCTGCATTTCTAACGTTAAGTGCCTTTCCATTTGAATCTACTACAAAGGCAACAAAATGCATATTTGACGCTACATAACCTGAAGGAATTGCATAAGTAAACGATTTTGAATAAACATCATTTAAATTGGTTGAACCCGTTATGTCATCTCCTAAAATACTAGTTGTTAAATATCCTCTTAACACATCATCAAAATCAAAATTTACAATTGGATTTACTCCACCATAATAACTAGTAGAATTTGTTTGATTATAAATTAAATTATCTTCAAGTGCATAAACTACTAATTTAAGATTGGTGAAATTTTTACCGAATTTCACATTAACCTCAACATTTGCAGTATTTCCTGATAAGCTGGTATTTAAAGCCAAACCAATTCTAGGATTAATACCAGAAGTTAAATTAACAGGCTGACTAATATAACTAGGTTCTGGATAGGACCAAACTGCTTTTCTATTTAACATACCAGTTGGATAACCAGTAAGCCCAATCATTGATTCTAAACTTAAAGCAGCCGCAAAATTATATGGATCACTCCCTCTGTGAATAGCAACTGGCACAGCATCATTTGTTTGCAATTTTACTTGACTTATTGCATACGCTACTCTCGGACAATATTGACACCAGGTTCCAGTATAATCTTCAATCAATACTTTTTTATTAAAATTTACACACTGTTGTACAGGAATTTGGATTGTTGGTGAAGTTAAAGTTACTGTGCTTGATAGTTGATATACAGCATAAACTGATAACGTTTCAACATTTGTAGTCATAAAAGAATTAGACACAAGTGCTGAAGTATTTACATAAATAATAGCAGATGAAGTCAAAACAGTTGCATTATCTCCTTTTACAGTAAAAATTATGTTATCTCCAACATAAGATTCTGTTAAATTTGCAGTAATTGCAATAGATTGAACTGAAGAAGAACCTCCTGAATTTTTATCATCTTTGCTGCAAGAAATAAACAATCCGAAAAATAGAGCAGTTAATAGTAGGTTTAATTTTTTCATAAAATAATTTGTTATTTTGATTAAAGGCTTTACAAATAAACTGAATTATTTTAAATTAAATGCAATATTTATTCTTTATTTGCAATTACATTGAATAAACGCTAACAAATATGAAAAAACTTGTTTTAATTTGGATTTTTACTTTAAGCTCTTCGCTTTTTGCACAACATCAAATACCATCCGTATTATTAAAAAATCTAAAAGGAGAATCCATTAATTCCAATTTAGATTTTCAAAAAAAAGATGTCCTTTATGTATTTTCATTTTGGGCAACTTGGTGTGCACCTTGTGTTCAAGAATTAGATGCTATTAGTGAGGTTTATGGCGATTGGAAAAGTAAAATTAATATTGAAATTATTGCAGTTTCTGTGGATGATGCCAGAACTGAAAAAAGGGTAAAACCTTTAGTTAATGGAAAAGGCTGGGAATATACTGTGCTTTTAGACATTAATCAAGAACTCAAAAGAAGTCTTTCAATTGCCAACGTTCCATATATTGTTGTTGTAAAAAATAAGGAGATTGTTTACATTCAAAATGGACATTCGCCTGGTGGAGAACTTGAATTCTTTGAAAAATTAAAAAGTTTATAATATGAAAATAAAGATACTCTTTATAGCAATTTGCACTTCAATTTCAATTTTTTCTCAAACTGACACTAAAACAGAAAAAATAAAAGGCAGATTATTTGGTGGATTTGAATCCAATTCCCAATGGTACTTAAACGATGTCAATAGAGAAATTGAACATCCAGACCAACCCATTAGGTCTAATAATTATCTGTTATTAAATTATAACTATGGCAAATGGACTGCTGGAATTCAAGCAGAATCTTATGCTTCAAAACCTTTATTGAATTTCAATCCAAAATATGAAAATACAAATTTAGGCACCTATTTCCTTAATTATAAATCTGAAAAGCTTGATATTACAGCGGGTCATTTTTACGAACAATTTGGTAGTGGGTTATTATTACGAAGCTGGGAAGACCGTTCTTTGGGAATAAATAATGCCATTCGTGGTGGAAAAATATCCTACAGACCAACTCAAAATCTACTATTTACAGGACTTTATGGAAAACACAGAACTGGTTTTGATGTTGGAAATGGAACTATTTACGGATTCAATACAGATTTCAATTTATCTGGATTATTTAATGTAGAAAGTTCTGATGTTTCTGTTGGATTTTCTTATGTAGGTAGAACTGAAAAAACTACCTTTGAAAACCCAAATTTCAATGAACTCACCAATGGATTTGCTGGAAGGCTAAATTACAGTCATAAAGCATTTTACTTTAATTCAGAATATAATTACAAATCCGAAGATGCTATTTTATATCCGAAAACAATTAGCAATTCCTTCGTGAAACCAGGAAGTGCGCTTTTGATGAATTTTGGATACACCAAGAAAGGAGTCGGATTAGATGTTTCTCTTAGAAGAATTGAAAATATGAACTTTTTATCGGAAAGAAATCCTGAAGTTTTTTCGCCTGAGCAAACCAGTTTAGCATACAATGATAGAATAATGAATTTTGTTCCAAGTTTAACCAAACAACATCATTCTAATTTGGCTAATATTTATGTGTTTCAAGCCCAAAAAACTGTAAGTATTGTTGCTGACAATGGCATTGCGAAAGCAGGTGAAATTGGTGGTCAAATGGATTTTTTCTATGAATTTAAAAAAGGTTCTAATTTAGGTGGTAAAAACGGAACTAAAATAGCTTTGAATGCTTCTAATTGGTTTAATCTAAAAGGAAATTACACTTTGTTTCCGCCTGACTACAACACAGATTATTTAGCAACTGGTCAAAAATACTTTTCAGATTATAATTTAGAAATCGCTAAGAAGTTTAACTCTAATTTGCACGGAAGTATTGTTTTCATCAATCAATTTTACAACCATAAGTTAATAGCTGCGGCTGTAAATATTGAAGTTAACACCTATATCATTGCATCCGAAATTACTTATAAATTATCTGGAACTCAATCTGTAAAAATTGCCGCAGAACACCTTTGGGCGGATTCCGATAGAAAAAATTGGGCAGCTTTACAAGTGGAATACAGCCCAAATTTAAAATGGTCATTCTATGTATCAGATATGTATAATTACGGTTACGATGAAACATCTAAATTAATTGATGATGTAACCGATAAATTCAAAATTCACTTTTACAATTTTGGAAGTGCTTATACCAAAGGAAGTACTAGAATTGCGTTGAGTTATGGACGACAACGAGGTGGTTTAGTTTGTGCAGGTGGTGTATGCCGATTTGTGCCTCCTAGTACCGGAATTGCATTATCGATGACGAAATCTTTTTAAATTGAATATTTATTCTTCTAATACTAAAATCACTATTTTACCAAGTAAATCCCGTCTTCTTTAATTTCTATTAATTTTTCACGGTAAAGTGCACCAATAGCTTTTTTGAACGTTTTCTTGCTCATTTTCAAAACTGTTTTAATATCCTCAGGGTGAGAATTATCGGTAAGTCTTAAAAAACCACGACTGGCTTTCAATTCTTCCAAGATTAAATCGGCATTGGGCTCAATACTTTGATAGCCTTGAATTTGCAATGCCACATCAATTTTATTGTCAGGTCGAATTGTTTTAATATAACCACGCATTCTGTCGCCAGTTCGTATCGCATCATCATAAACCTCATCTTTATAAACCAAGCCTTTGTGCTGCTCGTTGATGATAACATTGATACCAATTTCGGTAATATGTGAAACAATCAAATCAACTTCTTCGCCTTTTTCAACCGTAAGAGTATCATTGTTCAAAAACTGATTGGTTTTGCTTGAAGCTACCAAACGATTGGTTTTTTCATCCATATAAAGGTAAACCAAATAGCGTTTGCCTTTTTCCATCGGGCGGGCTTGCTCTTTGAACGGAACCAAAATATCTTTTTCCATTCCCCAATCCATAAAAGCACCAATTTGATTGACATAATTCACACGCAAAAGTGCAAATTCATTCAACAAAATATACGGTTCTAAAGTAGTTGAAACGGGGCGTTCCTCGTGATCTAAATATACAAATACAATCATCTCTTCGCCAATATCAAATGTATTGGGAACGTATTTATTCGGCAAAAGAATATCGTTTATTCCCTCTGGATCCTCAACTGGGTTGCCTAAAAACAAACCAACTTTGGTATCTCTTAATATCGTGAGCGTATTGTATTTTCCTATTTCAATCATTATTCTTCTTTTCTAAAGTGCAAAGATACGAATTGGAATCGGAAGTTATAGAAGTTATCCTATTGTAAAATAGTCATACGTAAATCAACAATATTAACAAATGATTATTATAATGTGAAAATTAACATTTTGTTTTGTTAAACTAATAAAAACTAATATATTTGCAAAAGGAATCCCTTAAATCCTTACCTATGGAAAAAGAAATTTTCATGAATGTTATGACAGTGGTATTGTGGCTTTTGGCAATAGTACTTATCATTTTTATTGCATTTAAAATGTTTGAAGAATTCAAACGATGGAATAAAAGAAGACTTAAAATTAAAGCTAGTAATGAAAAATATGAAGCTTTAAGAAGAAGTAAATATAAAAAACAGCAATAATATTTCTAAATTGCTACTCTCTAATTGGTGGTATTTAAACTAATTCCTTAAAATACTGCAACAAAACAGCGTCATTGTCACGCGTAGGCGTAAATACTTCTAAAATATAAGGTTTATTATTTTGAGCAAACATTTGTTCCAATTCTTTATTCAAACGGTTTTCATCGCTTGCAATTTTATATTCAAATCCATACATTTTTGCTAAATGTTCCGCTGTCAAACAATGTGATGTCTCGAAAAACGTATTGAAAACAGGCGTTTCATCGTGTCCAGGTAATATTCTAAAAATGCCTCCTCCCCCATTATTTATCACTATAATCTTGAGGTTTTTGGGAATGTAATTATTCCACAACGCATTGGAATCATATAGAAAACTAATATCTCCCGTAATTAATACGGTTTGTTTTTCATTGGCAACAGCCGCACCAATTGCTGTGGAAGTACTTCCGTCAATACCGCTGGTTCCTCGGTTACAATAGACTTCAATTGACGGATGAATGTCAATTAATTGCGCATATCGAATTGCCGAGCTGTTGCTAATTTGCAAATGAATATTAATGGGTAAACTGCTTATTACTTTCTCAAAAACCTTGAAATCTGTAAATGGAATTTTTGACAAATAGATTTCGTGTTTGGCCTTCCTAAGTGTGTTTATCACCTCAAATCTTTCGAAATAATCACTTTCAATCGGTTGCAATAAAGGAATCAATGCTGTGAAAAAAGTATTCGGGTCGGTTTCAAAATGCTTGGTCAAACAACCAAAAGTATTGTAGGCTCGCAAAGAATCTATGTGCCAATGGTGTTTTGGTTTGTATTTTCGTAACGCTGCTTTGATGCGTTTTGAAACTACCATTCCACCAAAAGTAATTAGGATTTCTGGTTGAAACACCTCAAAATCATCCGATGAAAATGGGGTAATTATGGTGTCAATATTATTTATAAAGGAAGGATGATGCAAATTGGATGTGGTTTCTGTCATTACCACAACCGAAGCGTCATTTGCTAAAAAATCAACTATTGAAGTAGCAATCGAATCAGGTTCATTGACACCAACGAGTATTAATTTCTTTTTTGATGAGTTCCAAATGGATGCAAATTCAAACCAATTCTCAGTTGAAACAACGTGATTGTCATTTGCGTAAGCGGTAGTATTTACAGTAACAGAAAGCTCAGAAACCGTTTCATACAAAGGCTCTTCAAAAGGTGCATTGATGTGAACTGGTCCTTTTTTTGCAATGGAATAATTGATAGCTTCATTAATTTTAGAATCATTTTCTGAAGAGGCGCCATCAACCAAATTGGCATTGTACAACGAATGATTTTCAAAAACATTTTCTTGACGAATGGTTTGTCCATCACCAATATCAATTTTATCTAAAGGCCTGTCGGCGCTGATAACTATCAACGGAATTTGGCTGTAAAATGCTTCGGCAAAAGCAGGATAATAATTCAAAAGTGCGGATCCTGAAGTGCAAATTACAGCAACGGGTTTCTTAATTTGCTGTGCTATTCCCAACGCAAAAAAAGCGGCACTTCGCTCATCGGCAATACTGTAGCAGGTAAATTTTGGATTATTGACAAACCCAATAATCAAAGGTGCATTCCTTGAACCTGGCGAAATTACAATATTAGTGACTCCTTTGGCGAGACAAATTTCGATGATGCTTTGCGCTAAAGGAATTTTTGGGTAAATCATTGTAAAGTAAGGTTCAAAGATGCAAAGGTACAAAGTTGCAAAGGTTTTTACTACGTTCTT
>CANFVB010000058.1 GCA_947450355.1 Bacteroidota bacterium | reverse complement strand
ATTTGAGCGGGTAAAAAATTAGCATTTAGTTCATTAGAAACAGTTGAATCATAACTGATTTTAGGTCCTAAATTTTGTAAATTGAAACCAATTCTATAGCGTCCGTCAAAATCATTAAAAGCAGTTTGTTCCGATTGAAAAAATCCTGCAACATCAAATGCAAATGAATTTGCGGCTCGAGTATCATTTGTAGCATCCTGAATTTTCAAACTAGAGCTTATAAATCTACCAGCTACAGCCATTGAAAATTTATCACTTAATTTTAAAGCATAAGACCCATCTAATGAAAATTCATTTGGCTTTACAACATTCGCAACATCGTCAATATTTTGACGCAATTCGATTTCTCCTAGACTAAAATAGCGAATACTTCCTGCAAAGGCACTTCTTTCATTTATTCTGTTAAAATAGGTTAATTGTCCTAATGAAATATCATTTACTAATGCCGTAAGGTAAGGAGTATAACTCATTGAAAACCCTTGTTTTTCTATCGAAAAGGCGTATTTGGCTGGATTCCATTGTTGCGAAAAAGCATCTGCAGCTGTTGCAACTCCTTGATCTCCTAATCCGGCAGCTCTTGCATCGGCGGCAACTAATAAAAAAGGAACTCCTGTGGTTATTACTCTTTCCTGTGCTTTTGAGATTTGTACAGCAGATAAACAAAGTATTAAAATAGCTATTCTTTTCATTTCTATTATAGAATTTTTATTAGACAAATATAGTATATTATTAAAGTATTACAAGTTTTTCAAACTTTTCAGTTTTTTTATTCGTTAAAGAAGACTTTACAGTTAATTTATAAACGTAAACTCCTTTTCCTATTTTATCGCCAAAATCGTCCCTTCCGTCCCAAGAGATTTCTCTGCTAAGAAAGCCATCTGTTGTACTAATTTGATTTTTTGTCCAAACAATTTTTCCTGTAATTGTCATCACTTGAACTTGAACTTCTAAAGGTTCAAATGGATGGTTGTGTGTGAACCAAAATTGTGTATAATTTACAAATGGATTTGGATAATTTAGCACATTTGTGAGTGTCATAGTATCATCTCCAACTACAATAAATTGTATTTCTAAATTGATGGGGTTATTATAAACATCCCAAGCTTTGAAGGCTATTGTATGTAAACCAACTGCCAAATTCCGAAATGGAAATCGTAATTTACCTTTTTTATAATTGTCTAACTCCGTTTCATAATAATCATTTAGAATATATGGGGAACTAACATTTCCATCTAAAATAGCTACAATATCGTGCCCAATTCCACTTGCAGTATTTATCCCGTTTTCATCTTCAAGAAAGGCTAAAAAGAACGGAGATACATTTGTAATTCCACCATTTATAAAGGTTTGATCATTCATATATATCTTAGCAGTTGGAGCTGTTGTATCGGCTGCTGCCAATGTATTAATCCCACCGATTTTAATTGTGGTATCCACTCCGGTATTGTCAACAAATACTTGGTTTTTTTTGGAATAAAAACTGATTCGTCCATTTCCAACAGGTATTTTTATGTCTCTTGGAACAACAAAACCAAACTCAAACTGCCCATTTGCAACCGATGCATTTCCTCTGAAAATAGTTTCCCCCAAAGTTGTAAAATTAATTGAAGGGCTATTTCCATCATTATTTAAAGTAGCTTTAATGATGTTTTTATCAAAAATATTAACGGCTAAAGCTCCGTTGTATGTTGGTAAAAGCACGTCGTTTTCATCTGTAATTTCTCCTGAAAGTTTTACATACGCCAAAGACTGAAAATCAGGAATTGTCCCTGAAATTGGAATATCATTTACTTTCGTTAATCGGATTTTTGGTTTTGGAATTGCCAACATTAAAGCGGGATCTCCAAGATAAAAAACCACATTTGATGAAGAGCTTGGATTGCTGTTTTTTGCTAATCGCAACGCTTCTGCAATAGAAGTATATTGGTTGGAGCCGTAAGAAAATAAATATTCTGATAATTTATCATTAAAATATTCCGCCGATCCTTGCCCGATAGAACGAATAGTTGTAATCATTGAAATGGCGCCGCCTTTTGGATTCCAATAGGTATATTCTCCAGCAGTTGGTCTGTATGGATTGTCAAATCTTGAAAAATCGCAAGTTATAGTTATGAATAAAGGATATTTATATTGATTACTCAAATTTTGTCCATCGGATTTTTCCCAAATCCTTTCCCCAGTTAATCCATCTTCACCACCGTGACCAAGATAATTGAAAACCAAAGCTCCTTTTTCAAATGCGTTAAAAATATCTTCTCTAGCTTTTGGATAGCGATTACCACCCGATGAAGTTTCCTGAATATAGGAATCTAACAATACTTTTTTTAAATTTATAAATGGCTTTTCTAATACAATTCTATCGGCCAATTGATTTTGTCTAGTTTGTAATGAAGCATCCGAAGGTTTATCGGCATCATCAGAAATGGCTACATAATTATTTCTCCAATTACCATAGGATTTAATGTCATTATATTCAAAAACCTTGTTAATCATCTCTTCAGCTTGTGAAGGTGTACTCACTAACATTCGTCCTACGGCAATGTCGATACCACCAAAATAATAGGTTACATTTCCTTCTGTAGGATCCATATATCCAAAAAAATCGTCGGATGCATAGGAAGATTCACCTGCCGTTGTGCTGTTTAAAGCATGATAAATAGGAACAATATTAGAATTATTTGGAATTCTATTTTTGTAATCAAATGAAGCGTCCCCAAAAAGATTGATGTATTTTATTTTTTTATCTGGAGAAGAAGCATTTTCATAGACATATTTTATAAAATTTCTGATGGCTGCAATATCTTGTTTTCCCGATGAAAATTCTTGATAAATAGTTTCTAAATTTACCACTTTAACGTTTAATTGCGAATAATTTCTATGAAAAGCGGCTAGTTTTTCAGCCTGAATATTTAAAAAGGATGGTGTAATGATTAAATAATCAACATCTTGAAAAACACCTTGAGCGTTTTTGAAAATAGTACCTTTCAAATCTTGGTTGGCTACTTTTGTTTGCGATTCTTTTGATGGGCTGTAAAAATCAGCTTCATCCACCGCAATATAATTTCGAGTTTCGCCTAAATTTGATTTAAATGAAAATGTGCTTAAATTTTGATTTTCAACTTTCGTAGCATTATAAATATCGGTAATATCCCAAACTTGTTTAATTCCCGAAGCAGAATTAAATTGGTATTCAGCAATTCCAGACAAGGTGCTTGCTTCATTATATTGAAAGCGGAATTGTTTTCCATAACCTGTTAAGTTCCTTTTTGATTTTAAAATAATATTATCCAAATACGCTTTTGCAGATGGAACACCGTTATTGTTGTATGTTAATTTTATTGTTATAGTATTTGAAGCAGAAATTGTTGAGTTTGTTGGTAATGAAGCGATACTAAGTTCTGTTCCAGAACCAGCAGTAATTGGTGATAAATTGATTGTTCCAACTAATTGTGAATTGGCTTCGACCTTAAATGAAGTAGCATTATAAGCATCAGAGCCTACAATGATATTTAAACTAGCAAGTGAAGAGGGTACCGCATTTGGAACCTCAAATTTAAATTCTTGTTCGTTATTGATATTGAAAGCTTCGCCAAACCATTGCCTCCCAGTTCGAACAACATTTATCAAATCTACTTCATGAAATTGATAATCGTCAAAAGTAGTAATAGTTTGTGTTGATGGATTGGAAGGTTGAGTTGCGTTTTCGATACGTTTTCCTAAATCACCAGAGTTTGTTACGTAATAGTAGGATTTTGTAGCAAATAGATTACTATTAGTTTGACTCTCAGTATTCCAATTATCAATACCTTCAGCATAAAAGAGGATGTAATCTTGATCATTGAAAACTCCATCACTTTCGCCAATAAATTGAATTGCATTTTCTGCTAAATCAGATGGATAATAGGTGCTATTTAATAAAGGTAGCATTCTACCCCCGTTTCCATAAATCTTAATATTTCGAGGGTCTGCATTTGTATTTAAACCAATTTGGTTTAAGAAACTTTTAGAAATTTTATAAACGCCTGATTTTTCAATATAAAAACGATACCAATCTCCAGAAGCCAAAACGGAGTTTGTAATTAATGTTGTGTTATTTGTTTCTAAAGCGCTTCTTGAAATAGTATTATTAGAAAAATAATAAGAAAAGGAAAGTATTTTTTTAAATCCGCCAGCATCTTTTATGATAGGGGATAGGCTCAAAAAGGCAAATACTTTATCTCTGGCAATGGTAGTTTTAATTTTAGCGTTTATAGTATTTGGAATTGACTTTATATTTAAATCACCAAGTTGAGATTGTGAAATGGTTTCAAAAACAACGTTCATAATTTGAAGCGAATTTTCATCTATTTCTGATGATTGAGGTAAATTAAGGTTGTAAAATATAGATCTATTAGCGGTGTCAAAAGTAAAATTTTCAGATTTAAATTGAGGCACATTCTCTTTATAAGTGCCAAATGATATTTCAGATTTTTCAATCCAATCTAATTTCACATCGCCTTTTTGTTGAGAAAAACAAGCAATTGTAAAAAATATAAATAATAATTTAATTTTCATAAGTATTAGGATAACGCTAATTTATTTTAAATAGTGTGCCTATTAAAAAAAATTTGGTGCAATATATATAATAAATGTTTTATTTTTGCGTTGAAAAGGTGTGTTAAAATAAATATTGACACAATTTTCATTAAAATTAAAAAAAAATATTGTGGTTTGATAGTTAATTATTATATTCGCCACGAATTTATTACCCAATTAAAGTATGAAAGCAAACAAAATTATGATTATTAAGGCATTACTAACAATAGTTATTGTTTTAGGGATGTCTAGTTGTAGTAAAAAATCAAGTTCTAAAGGTGGTTCAACTGCTACAGGATGGAAAATCAACGATAAAAAAGGAGGATTCCAATTTAATAGTAAGTTTAAAAAACAAGCGACAGCTCCAGGACTTGTTATGGTAGAGGGTGGAACTTTTACTATGGGTAAAATTCAGGATGATGTAATGCATGATTGGAATAATGCTGCAAACCAACAACACGTTGCGTCTTTTTATATGGATGAAACAGAGGTTACCAATATTATGTATATGGAATACCTTGATTGGTTAAAACGAGTATTCCCACCAGAAGATGAAAATTATAAAAACATTTACCCTGGTGCTTCCCCTGATACATTAGTTTGGAGAAACAGATTAGGATACAATGAAACTTATACAAATAACTATTTGAGACATCCTGCTTATGCTTCCTATCCTGTAGTTGGAGTAAATTGGATTCAAGCAGTTGAATTTAGTAAATGGAGAACTGATCGTGTAAATGAGAATACTCTTGAAACTGAAGGTTATTTGAAAAAAGATGCGAAACTTACTGATGTTAAAGCAGAAAGTAGCTTTAGTACTGAAACCTATTTAAACGCTCCAAATAAAACTTTTGGTGGTGATGATAAAATTGTATTGAAAGGACGTAAAAATTCATTAGCAAAACCACAAAAAGTAGCTGGAGGTAAAGGTCAAGCTGCTACCACAAAAACTGCTACAGGGGTATATGCTCAAAGGTCATCTGGACTTATTCTTCCAGAATACAGACTTCCAACTGAAGCAGAATGGGAATATGCAGCAGCTGCCGATGTAGGACAAAGAGAATATAACATCTACAAAGGACAAAAGAAATATCCTTGGTCAGGAAGCTATACTCGTTCTGGAAAAAGAAAAATTAAAGGCGATCAATTGGCTAACTTCAAACAAGGAAAAGGAGATTACGGTGGAATTGCAGGATGGTCTGATGATGGTGCTGATATTACAAACGTAGTTAAATCATATCCTCCTAACGATTTTGGATTGTATGATATGGCCGGAAATGTTGCAGAATGGGTTGCCGATGTTTACAGACCAATGGTTGACGATGAAGTAAGTGATTTTAACTATTTTAGAGGAAATGTTTACACTAAAAATAAAATTGGTGATGATGGAAAAGTTGAATTAGTTACGGCTCAAAATATTGCTTACGATACTTTACCAAATGGTAGAATAGTTGCTAGAAATGCGCCAGGTCAAATTGCTCAAGTTCCAGTTGATGAAAAAGAAACGTATCTAAGACAAAACTTTGATAAAAGTGACGAGAGAAATTATAGAGATGGAGATAAACAATCATCTAGATATTATAATTTTGGAGCTGGTTCTGAAGAAAGTGCTAACTTAAAAGAAAATCAAAGGATGTATAATTCTCCTAAACACAATGTTTCTGTTGATAGTTTAGGTAATATGACTAGAAAATTTGATAAGTCGAACAAAAGAACCTCTTTTGTTAATGATGAAGTTAGAGTTTATAAAGGTGGTTCATGGAGAGATAGAGCATATTGGTTAGATCCAGCGCAAAGAAGATACTTTCCACAAGATATGGCAACAGATTACATTGGATTCAGATGTGCAATGTCAAGAGTTGGTCCAAAATCTGACAAAAAGAAAACAGCTAGAAATTAACTTCTAACTTAAAGTATAAATATAAAGCCCTTTCATTAGGGCTTTTATTGTTTAAATAAAGTTTTATATGGATATTAAAATCATTTACAATTATTTTTTAAAATGCAAGTCAATTTCAATTGATACTCGAAAAATTGAAGTTGGATCCTTTTTTGTTGCCATTAAAGGAGATAATTTTGACGCCAATACTTTTGCGAAAGAAGCATTAGAAAAGGGTGCTTTTTTCGTGGTAATAGATAATCCAGAATATTTTATTGACGAACGAACAATTGTTGTAAAAGATAGTTTAGAAACTTTGCAAGAATTGGCTCGATTTCATCGTGAATATTTAAACATTCCAATAATTGCATTGACTGGTAGTAACGGAAAAACAACAACTAAAGAATTAATTCAAGTTGTTTTGTCTAAGAAATATATAACTAATGCAACAATTGGAAATTTAAATAATCATATTGGTGTGCCACTTACGTTACTTTCATTTGATTCAAATACAGAAATTGGCATTGTAGAAATGGGTGCCAATCATCAAAAAGAAATAGCTTTCTTATGTGAAATTGCCTTGCCTGATTTTGGTTATATTACTAATTTCGGAAAAGCGCACCTTGAAGGTTTTGGAGGAGTCGAAGGAGTAATAAAGGGGAAATGTGAATTATTTGATTTTATTCGTCTTAATAATAAAACTTGTTTTGTAAACTTGAACGACACTATTCAAGTTGAAAAATCGAAAGAAATTAAAATATATTCTTTTGGAGTAAAAACTCCAGCTGCTGATCTAGTAATTGATAGTGTAACAGCAAATCCATTTGTAGAAATTACTTTTTCAAATACTAAGATTACATCCCATTTGATAGGTCTTTATAATTCAAACAATATTAATGCAGCGGTGGCAATTGGAAAATATTTCGAGGTTTCTGATTTTGAAATAAAAACTGCGATTGAAAGTTACATTCCAGAAAATAACAGATCGCAGTTAATAACTATTAATTCCAATGAAATTATTTTGGATGCTTACAATGCAAATCCAAGTAGTATGGCTGTGGCGATTGATAATTTTATACAATTGGATAATCTAAATAAAATAGCTATTTTGGGAGATATGTTTGAATTAGGAGAGTTTAGTTTGGAGGAACATAAAAATATTGTAACTCTTCTTGTTAAAAATCCTAATGTACAAGCTTTTCTAATAGGAAAAGATTTTTATGCTAATAAGATAGAAAATAGTCATATTCATTTTTTTGAAAATTTCGAGTCTTTCGTTGAAGTATTTAGAATTGATGAACATAAAAATAATAGTATATTAATTAAAGGTTCAAGAGGAATGGCTTTAGAAAGGACATTAAATTTTATTTTTTAACAATCAAGATTTAATTTATATTAAATATATTTTCCGTTTCCGTTAACGTAATTTTTATATTTAGTTGAAATTACAAGCCGATTAAAATTAAATTATTCAATGCTTTTTCTTACAGATTATTATTCTAATAAGATTTTTTGATTGCTATTGAAAAATATCTTTGTTCTTTTTTGCTTTTATTTGTCTTAATTTATTATATTTGAAACCTAATTAATAATTTTAATTATTAATTGAACAAATCTATTTTAATTATTTATTATAAAATAAATAAAAGCCTATTTTAGCTAAAACTATTGACCATTAAAATTATGAAAAAAGTATTGCCATTATTAGTATTCCTTGGTTATTTCAATTGTTTTTCACAAGGAATAACAGTAAACACATCAACGTACACTCCTGATCAACTGATTAACCAAGTTTTGATTAATTCGCCTTGTGTTGCAGGTTTCGGAGTTACTACAAAAAACGGTTCTGATTTTGGTTCAACACCAAGTATTGGATATTTTGAAAATAGCAACCCAACTTTTCCTATTACTCGTGGTGTTGTGCTTTCAACTGGAAGTGTATCAAGAGTACCTAGTCCAAATAATGTAGTTCTTAGTGATGGAAATACGGCTTGGACTGGAGATGCAGATATGGAAGCTGCCTTGCTTTCTCAAGGATTAACAATACGTTCGATTAATGCTTCTTACATTGAATTTGATTTTCTCCCTAAGTCATCTTTATTCAATTTTTCTTTTGTTTTTGCATCTGAAGAATATGGTACTTCTCAATGTAATTTTTCCGATTCATTTGCTTTTTTATTAAAGGATAATGCAGGAGGTTCTTATTCGAATCTTGCTGTAATACCAACAACCAATACCCCCATTTCTGTTACAACAATTAGAGATAATGCTTATAATTCTAATTGCCCTTCTGCAAACCCTTCCTACTTTGGTGCTTTTAATGGTTCTGGATTTGGACCTGCTATTAATTTTAATGGTCAGACTGTTAAAATGACTGCTTATGCATCAGGTTTAGATGTTACCCATACTTACCATATTAAAATAGTTATTGCCGATGGAGGAAATAATGTTGGTTATGACTCTGCTATATTTCTAGAAGCTAATACTTTTAGTATTGGTCAATCAACATTAGGTCCTGATTATACTATTGCTGCCACAAATAATGCATATTGCCCTGGATCAACAAATTTACCAACTCTAAATGCAAATCCTGGTAATTCTTTAGCTATTGGGACTACTTACTCTTGGTTGAATGGCAATACTCCAATTCCATCACAAACAGGTTCAACACTTAATTTAAATGCTATTACGCCCCCACTTGCATCGGGAATTAATTCGTTTAGTGTAATTTATTCGGAGCCAAATTGTCAACCTGTAACAGACCAAATTAATATTGAAATATATCCAACAATTAATGTTACAAATACAATTCCTATTATTTATGCTGCTTGTGGTTCTTCTCCTTATAGTTTTGATTTAGAAAGTAATACTCCAAAAATTATTGCGGCAACTTCTTTGCCTACTGGAACTGTAATAACTTATCACATATCAAATGCGAATGCTGTAGCTAATCAAAGTCCTTTGTCAAGTCCATTTTCTTCATCAACTGTAACTCTTGCAGGGCAAACAATATATGTGCGTGTTAATAGTCCAACTAGTCCTTGTTATGTAATTAAAACGTTTCTTCTAAAACTTGTTCCTGCTCCTGCTATATCTGCTGTGCCTCCTACATTAACTGCATGTGCCAGAAATACCACTGATAATCCACCTATGGCAAGTTTTACTTTAACAACCTCTAAAAATCTAATTGTAGGTACGCAAAGTTTAGTTTGGAATGTAATAAGCTATCATACTTCACAAGTTGATGCCGATGCTAATCTAAATCCATTGACAGTTACAGGAACAAATGTTTTATTATCTGCTAGTAGAACATTATATGTTAGGTTTACTAATATTTCAAATGCGAATTGTTATGTGACCACATCGTTTCAGTTGGTTGTAAACCCAAAGCCATTAGTTGACAACATTACCGATAAACTTGTGTGTACAGCTTTTACTTTGCCTACATTAAATGTACCTGGTGCTTTTTATTCAACTGCAACGAATGGTGGTGGAACGCATCCTCTAGCCACAGAACTAATTACACCCGTTGCTCCTACGAATTTTACAAATATGTACGTTTCCAATGTGACAGCTGAAGGTTGTAGAAATGAAAAGTTATTCAAAGTAACTTTAGTTGATATTGTTGGAAATTGTCCTCCAACTCAATCCTATTGTAACAGCTATCAATTGCCAGCAGTTCCTTACGGAAAATTCTACACTATGGCAGGGGGAATTGCAACTGCAGGAAATATTCGCTTAACAGGTGCTTCACTACTTTTAACAAATACTACAACAACTACTACCACTACAACCTATTATTATGTTTATGAGGATGCTGTTGCAAATCCGGGTTGTTTTCGCGAACAAGCTTTTACAATTACTTTAAAAGCATTTACTCCGCTGCCTTCTTATGTTGGATACTTCGGCTGTAACAGTTATACACTCCCTAATCCAGAACCTAATGGAGGCACCTATTATACTGGTCCCAATCAAGGTTTACCAATAATTGCTCCTGGAACAATTTTTAATTCTACTCAAACAATTTATGTTTATAAAGAAACAGGAGGTACTCCAAATTGTAATTCTGATAGAGCTTTTAATATTACTATTGGGCCTTTAAATCTTGTCCGACCGGGAAATACTAATAATTGTTCTTCTTATGTTTTACCTGCAATAACTTCAACAGGAGCTGAATATTGGTCTGGACCAATTGGAACAGGAATTCAACATTTTGCAAATGAAATAATCACCGCGCCATCAACAACTTTATATTATTATATTCCTGGGCAAACTTGCACAAACAACTTGCCTTTCACAATTACGAATGCCCTGCAACCAATGCTTGATATTCCAAACCCGGCACCTGCTTGTGATGTATTTTATTTGCCAACTCCATCACGATTATCTGGTAGTTACTGGACTGGAACTGGCGGAACAGGAACATTAAGACCTGTTGGTTTTCCAATATTAACTAATCCGCCTACGAACCAAACAACTATTTATTTTGTAGATAAAGATCCTAATAACAGTTCATGTTTTGTTGAAGATTCATTCGTTGTAACTGTTTATCCTTCTCCTTTAGTAGATGTCAAGCCTAGAGAAGTTGTTACATGCAACACAACTTATATATTAGATAATTTAACAAACGGCGAATATTATCAATCAGCTGGTGGGCCATCTGCTACAAATCCTATTTTAGCATCAGGATATATTTTCCCGCAAAATACAGGGGCAACAACTATTTATGTTTATAATTTTGCTCCAGCTCCAAACACATGTGTTTCTGAATACAGTATAAATATTGATATGTACAACACATCTGTAACTCCAATCAATGATATATATGCTTGTAATAGTTATACTTTGCCTACTCCACAAACAGGGGCTCATTATTATACTTTGTCTGGAGGTCCTTTAGTAGTTGGGCAAATAGAAAAATTTGCAGGGACTATAATTACTACAACAACACCTTTATTTATATATAAAGAAAATAATGTTAGAATTCCTTGTCAAGATGAAGATCCATTTACAGTTACTATTTTAACAACCCCATCTGTAAATACAGTAGCTCCAAT
>CANFVB010000057.1 GCA_947450355.1 Bacteroidota bacterium | reverse complement strand
ATTTATAAAAAAGAAAAGGCACTAAAGAATTTCTCTTTAATGCCTTATTATATTTGATTTAAATTTTATTTATCGGGGTTGTTCAGTTTGCTATTTTTCTTGCTATAAACAAAATAGATAACAATCCCAATTGCCATCCAAGCAAAAAGACGAAGCCAGTTTGTCCAACCTAAACCTACCATCATTAATAAACAAGCAAGAATACCTAAAATTGGAATAAACGGCACCCAAGGGGTTCTAAATTCTCGTTTTAGCTCAGGATTCGTTTTTCTTAAAACAATTACTGCAACACAAACTAAAACAAAAGCAAATAAAGTTCCAATACTTGTCATATCACCAACAATATCTCCAGGGACAAAAGCGGCAAACATACCTACAATTAATAAAATAGCAATGTTTGCTTTATACGGAGTTTTATATTTTGAATGTAAATCACTAAAAAAGTTTGGCAACAAACCATCTTTCCCCATAGCATAAAACACCCGAGATTGACCCAATAACATAACCAATATTACAGATGAAAACCCAGCAAGAATAGCTATGGTAACAAAATCAGCTAACCATTTAAACCCGGGCATGTGGGCATTTATTGCAAATGCAACTGAAGCTTCTTTACCTCCCGTTCTAAAATCTTCTACAGAGGCTACACCAGTTAGCACATGTCCAAATAATATATATAAAACAGTACAAACCGCTAATGAGCCTAAAATTCCAATAGGCATATTTCTTTTAGGATTCTTGGTTTCTTGCGCTGCAGTACTTACCGCATCAAATCCAATGAATGCAAAAAATACAGTTCCAGCAGCTCCAACAATTCCCCAGAATCCACCAAAATTATGGTTTACACCATGCTCGTCTGTAAAAATTGAACTTGGTGGGATATATGGCGTATGGTTAACGGGATTAATAAAATGCCATCCGATAACAATTATCAAAATAACAATAACCACTTTTACTATAACTATAATTCCATTTACAAAAGCAGATTCTTGAATTCCTTTTATAAGTAATAAACTTATTATCCCTACAATGAATAAAGCGGGTAAATTAATTATTCCATTAGAAACTACGCCTGTTACTGGATCTGTAATATGTTGAAATGGAGAATGACATAATGAATAAGGAATAGGGCTTAAATGAAGCACGTTAACTAATAAATTATTAAGATATTCACTCCAAGCAATTCCTACTGTTGCTGCTCCTACGGCATATTCCAAGATTAAATCCCAACCAATAATCCAAGCTAATATTTCGCCCATTGTGGCATAAGTATAGGTATAAGCACTTCCGGAAATTGGAATTGAGGAAGATAACTCAGCATAACACAATCCTGCTAATGCACATCCAACAGCTGCAAGAATAAATGCAATTGTAACGGATGGACCAGCGTTTTGAGATGCTGCCATTGCGGTTCTAACAAATAATCCAGCACCAATAATTGCACCAATTCCCAAGGCAATAAGTGACCAAGCGGTTAATGTTCTTTTTAATCCTTTTTCAGATTCTGAGGCTTCGCTTAATAATTGCGCAAGCGGTTTTTTCTTCCAAATTGACATATTTAACTCTTTTAATTTTAGATTTTCAAATATATAGAATTTTACACAACTTCAAACATTTATATCAGTTTTGAGACGATTTTTTATTAAAACCAAAAACCAATTGTGAATAAAGTATAGCCTTTACTCAATTCTGGTGACCACGTATATTTTACTTCTACAGGACCAACAATTGTTTCTAAGCCATAGCCAACGGCATATCCCGAATATTTAGGTTTTGAAATCCATTCGGTATTTTCAAACAATTCGTCATTAATTTGAGCATAATTTCCCGAAAAATTCAAATGGTTTTTTTTGTAAAATTCGTAATCTAACGTAAATGAAGTCTTGATATAACTATTTCCTGCGATGCTTAGAAAGTCATAACCATAAAACTGTTTGATGTTATTTGTAGGATTAAACCCATAACCACCTAATACAAAATCGAAAAACGGAACACTTCCTTTGCCAATTTTAACGCCCGCCTCACTTTGAAATTTGATAGTTGCTTTTTTATAAAATGTTTTTACGACTCCGAAATCACTTTTCACAATTGAAAAAGGCTGAAATTGATTCGTGAAATCTGAAGAATGTAAATAGGTTTGAAAATCACTTGAAAAAGTCCATCCCCTTTTTGGAAAATATTTATTGTCAAATGAGTCGTATTTTAACGAACCAAATCCACTCCAATAATTACCATTTTCTAATATTGGATTTGTATTTGAAATAGTTTCTGAACTAATTTTCAAGTTTTTAAATTCTACACCAATCCCTAAAATAAATTTTTGGAAAGGTACGGTTTGTATATATGCTTGATTTGTAAAATCAGAATAATCAAGGTTTAGGGTTTTAATTCCTAATTGGGTAAGTAAAAGTCCGTTGTTAAAATCGGTTGAAACGTTCTTTGTAAATCGGTTATATTTTGATTTTAATCCAAAACTCCAATGGAACCCATTGTCAATATAATATTCAAAATTATATCTAAAATTATCACCCAATCCAACATCTAACAAGGCAACATCATTTTTTAAAAGTACTTTTTTCTGAGTCAAATTTACTAAAACAGAACTTTTAAATAGTCCATCATAATGAAATCCAAACTTCAAAAAAGTTCGCTGTGGATTTTCTGTGAGCGTAATATTCAAATCATCAAAAGTGTCATTTTTATCAAATGAATACGTGATTTTTTTGAAATTTTGTGTGGCACTCAAATTGTCAATTCCAATTTTCAAGTCGTCATAAACAATAGTATTATTTGCTTTAAATCCTAATTTCCCAATTACATAAGACCGAGTATAATTGTCTAATTTATTGATATTAATATTATTAATATGAAGCGTGTCGCTCTCTTTTTTTAGATTATTTATTTTGAAGGTTGTAGTTGAATCGGCTAATAATTTTATTTTTTCAAATACTGAAAAAGCAGCTTCTTCTCCCTTTTTTATAATTTCTTGAGTGTCGTCAAAAGAGATTATTCCAAATGCATTTACCTCCGGTTTTATATAAATATCAGTGGTTGCCCTATTCATTCTCATTTTTTGAATCATCTGAAGATTCGTAATTTGAACTAATATTTTAGTAGCATCATTCAAACTATTTCTGTCTTTTAAATCGTCTTGAACATCAACGCCAATAATCACATCAGCGCCTAATTTCCGAATTTCGTCAATTGGATAATTATTGGAAACGCCGCCGTCAACCAATAATTTTCCGTCAATTTCAACTGGTGAAAATAAAGATGGAAATGCTGAACTAGCCAATAATGCTTGTGGCAAACAGCCTTTATCTAAAATTACTTGTTCGCCCGTTTCAATATCGGTCGCAATACATAAAAAAGGAATCGGTAATTTATTAAAATCCCGAACGTGTCGAACGTTATTTGTTAGCCTGGAAAGCAAATTAAAATTGTACATTCCTTTTGATAAAGCCACTGGAATTCCAACTTTGAACTTGTTTACAGGCAATGTAAGTGCGTACAATTCATCATTTCTTTTTTCATAGAAAGTCTTTGAGGAACGCGGAATAAAATCGGTTATTAGGTTCTTGAAATCAGTGTCTTTGAATATGGAATCTATTTGAGTGGCATTATATCCAGAAGCGTACAAACCGCCAACTACCCCGCCAATGCTCGTTCCGCCGATATAATCTATTTTCACGCCCGCCTGTTCCAACACTTTCAAAACCCCAATATGCGCAAAGCCTTTTGCTCCACCACCGCTTAAAACCAAACCTACTTTTAGTCTGGGTTTTATCGGCTCTTGCGAAAAAGTGCTTAATGAAAATATAAGAATGAAGAAAACGAACGCCGAGATGTTTTTCATTTTATCTTTTAAATTGTTTTGTAAAAGTCGTTAATTTTTTTGGCTTTTGAAACCCCAACCACCTCAGAAATTTCTTTTTCGGTGGCTAATTTCAATCTTTTAACACTTTTAAAATGCTGAATTAACGAAAGCATTGTTTTTTCGCCAATTCCTGGAATGCTTTCAATTGACGAATTTAGTGCTGCTTTGCTTCGTTTGTCTCTGTGAAATGTAATTCCGAATCGGTGCGCTTCATTTCGTAATTGCTGAATAACTTTCAAAGTTTCCGATTTTTTATCTAAATATAATGGAACAGAATCTCCCGGATAAAACAACTCTTCTAGGCGTTTCGCAATTCCAATTATAGCAATTTTTCCACGTAATCCCAAGGCATCAATACTTTTCAATGCCGAAGACAATTGCCCTTTTCCTCCGTCAATGATGATTAGTTGCGGCAAAGGTTGGTTTTCGTCAAGCATTCGTTTGTATCTTCTGAAAACCACTTCTTCCATCGATGCAAAATCATCTGGACCAACAACGGTTTTTATATTGAAATGACGGTAGTCTTTTTTGCTCGGTTTTCCATCTTTAAAAACCACACAAGCCGCAACAGGATTGGTTCCTTGAATATTTGAATTGTCAAAACATTCAATATGTCGAGGCTCTTCGTGTAACCGTAAATCTTTTTGCATCTGCGCCATAATTCGGTTGGAATGCCTTTCTGGATCTACAATTTGAAGTTGTTTTAACTGCTCAATTCTATAAAATTTAGCGTTTCGAATGGACAACTCTAAAATTTGTTTTTTATCTCCCAATTGTGGAACGGTAATTTTGATGTTTTCACCCAAATCAACTTCAAAAGGAACAATAATTTCTCTCGATAATAATTGGAACCGTTCCCGCAATTCGATAATGGCAAGTTCCAATAATTCCGCATCGGTTTCGTCCAATTTCTTTTTTATTTCCATTGTATGCGAACGAATAATCGAGCCGTGGGAAATTTGTAGAAAATTAATAAATGCTGCACTTTCATCTGATACAATCGAAAACACATCAATATTCGTGATTTTTGGATTGATAATCGTGGATCGCGACTGATAATTTTCTAAAATTTCTATCTTTTCTTTTATCTTTTGTGCTTCTTCAAAATGCATTTCTGAAGCCAAATCAGTCATTACTTTTTTGAAATCCTTCATACTTTCTTTAAAATTTCCTTTCAAAATTTCTCGGATTGCGTCAACTTGTTTCTGATAATTTTCCAATGATTCGTATCCTTCACAAGGACCTTTGCAATTTCCAATATGATATTCTAAACAAACTTTGAATTTATAGGTTTCGATGTTGTTTTTGCTCAAATCATAATTGCACGTTCGCAGCGGATACAGTTCTTTTATTAATTCTAAAATCGTATTTACCGTTTTGAAACTCGTATAAGGTCCAAAATATTCGGAACCATCTTTGACCATTCTTCTCGTTGGAAAAATCCTTGAAAAAGGTTCTTTTTTTATGCAAATCCAAGGATAGGTTTTGTCGTCACGAAGCAATACATTGTAGCGTGGTTGCAGTGTTTTTATTAAATTATTTTCCAATAAAAGCGCATCGGTTTCGGTGGGAACAACAATGTGTTTTATGGTTACAATCTTCTTGACCAAGACATTTGTTTTTGCCGTATCGTGAATTTTATTAAAATAAGAAGCAACTCTTTTCTTTAAATTTTTAGCTTTTCCAACATACAATATTTTCCCTTCCTTGTCGTAATATTGATACACTCCAGGGCCGTCTGGAAGTGTTTGTATTTGAAGTTGAAGCGAAGGATTTTGCATTTTATTTTTATATCAACCCAAATTAAAACCGATTTGGATTTTTTTTGGTGCTCAAAATTACAAAATCTTGCTTTCAAAAGCGAAAAACTACACAGAACTTATAATTTGTAACACATAATTTTCTACTTTTAGCTTTTAAACGTAATTATGAATCATTTAGAACATAAAAGTATTACAATTTTAAAGGAAATTATTTTGCCCGGCGAAAGCAAAACCATTAATATGGAAATTGCAACCTTGCACACGATGACAAAATTGAAAATTCCAATTATTGTGGAACGTTCTAAATTTAAAGGCCCCACAATTTTACTTTCGGCAGGATTACACGGTGATGAAATTAACGGAATTGAAATTGTTCGTCAACTTATTACTCGAAAAATCAACAAACCAAAAATTGGAACCGTGATTTGTATTCCTGTGATTAATGTTTTTGGATTTGTTAATCAAACGCGAGAATTTCCGGATAAACGGGATTTAAACAGGGTTTTCCCCGGGAGTAAAAAAGGTTCATTAGCAAGTAGATTTGCCTATTATTTATTGAAAGAAATTATGCCACACGTTGATTACGCCATAGATTTTCACGCTGGCGGTTCAAGCAGATTCAACGCTCCACAAATACGAATTGTTCCTGAAAATCAAGAATTAAAAGCATTGTCAGATATTTTCCAAGCTCCTTTTGGATTGTATTCAAAAAATATTATTGGTTCGTTTAGAAATTCTTGCGATAAATTAGGCGTAAAAATGTTGTTGTTTGAAGGTGGAAAATCTGTTAATATTAATGACGAAATTACACAACACGGAATTGAGGGAACCAAACGCATTCTAAAACATTTTGGGATGTTAAATATCAAAAAAACAATCTCAATTCCTGAAAAGAAAACTATTTATATTGAAAAATCAAATTGGATTCGTGCCAAATATTCTGGCATGTTTCATGGTTTTACAACTATTGGAAATTATGTAGAAAAAGGACAATTATTAGCAACAATTTCAGACCCTTACGGGAAAATTGAACACAAAGTAAAAGCACCAAATTCGGGTTATATTATCAATGTCAATGACGCCCCAATTGTATATCAAGGCGATGCAATTTATCACATTTCAACTCAATTATCTAATGCTTAAAAAGGAAATCAGATTAAAATACAAAACACTTCGTCAGTTTCTTTCTGAAAAAGATATTGACGAAATGAGTTTGGCTATTGCCAATAAAGTATTGACGCTTCCAATTTGGGAAAAGACTTATTTCCATTTGTTTTTGCCAATTGAAGAGCAAAAAGAAGTCAACACAGAATTTATTTTGCATCTATTATCTGGGAAAGACAAAGAAATTTGTATTTCAAAAAGCGATTTTGAGAGTCGAAACATGACACATTATTTATTGACAGACAACACGAAAATAAAAAAAAACGAATACAATATTCCGGAACCTATTAATGGAATTGAGGTTCCTGTACATAAATTGGAAGTTGTTTTTGTGCCGCTTTTAGCATTTGACATAACTGGAAATCGAGTGGGTTATGGAAAAGGATTTTATGATAAATTCTTGTCCGAATGTAATCCAGATACAATTAAAATAGGATTGTCCTTCTTTGACCCCGAAGAGCTGATTTCAGATGTTTTTGAAGGCGATGTAAAATTAAATTATTGTGTTACTCCAAAAAGTGTTTTTGAATTCAAGATTTCTTAAAAAATAACAGAAATAAAATTAGTGAAAATTAGTGAAATTCGTGTCAACTTTTTTATTGAAATTTCCTTAAAACTAAACTTTTCCGAATGCTTTTTTATTAAAAACTAATAAAATTCCAACTCCCGTAGAAATCGCCATATCGGCAACATTGAAAATTGCATTGAAAAAAGTGAAGTATTTTCCACCCCAAAAAGGCAACCAACTCGGCAAGTTCCCTTCCCAAATAGGGAAATAGAACATATCTACTACTTTCCCGTGGAATAATATTCCATAGGCTTTATCAGAAAATGCGGTTGCAACAGTGTGGTAGCTGTCATCAAAAATTACTCCGTAAAAAACCGAATCGATTATGTTTCCAAAAGCACCTGCAAATATCAAAGCTATGGCAACAACAAGAAAATTGGAACTGTTTTTTCTAACGGCGTCCCAAAGCCAATATCCAATTCCTGCAACAGCAAATAATCGGAAAACTGACAATATGATTTTGCCGTAAGTGCCAGGAATTTGAGTTCCCCAAGCCATACCTTCGTTTTCTATGAAAAGGATTTTGAACCAATTGAAAACCGCAACTTCTTCGCCTAATACAAAATGAGTTTTGATATAGACTTTAGAGATTTGGTCAATTAATAATATAATGAAAATTAGGGAATAGGCTTTTTTTAATGACATTTTGTAAATTTTGATACCGCAAAAATAACACTATTTTTAATACAAAAACGCCCCGAAAAGGAGCGTTTATTATTTTATCAATAAAATCTTATTTATCTCTGTAAATTCTTTGCTTCAATGCTCATTGTAGCGTGAGGAACAACCAATAATCTGTCTTTATTGATTAACTTTCCTGTTACTTTACAATAACCGTACGTTTTATTTTCAACACGGAAAAGTGCATTTTTTAAATCACGAATAAACTTTTCTTGACGAATCGCAAGTTGTGAATTGGCTTCTTTAGACATCGTTTCGCTGCCTTCTTCAAAAGCTTTGAATGTTGGCGAAGTATCGTCAGTTCCATTATTTAAATCATTCATATACGCACTTTTGATTAATTCTAAATCGGTTTGCGCTTTGTTTATTTTATTTATTATCAGCTCTTTGAACTCTGCTAAATCAGCATCAGAGTATCTTAATGTATCATCTACCATTCTCTAATTATTTATTTATTACTATTCTTGTTTTAATTTCGTCAAATTCTATTTCTATTCCGTTTTCTAAATCATCTACAAAAACCAAAGAATCAGTTAGGGTTTCAGACTTAATATAGGTTTCGTTTTTCAGAATCGCTTCCTCCAAATCTCCGTTTCTCTTCAATTGCACTTTGATTTTATCGGTAACTTCAAATCCCGAATCTTTTCTAATGTTCTGAATTCTATTTACCAATTCTCTCGCAATTCCTTCTTGTCTCAATTCCTCTGAAATCGAGATGTCTAAAGCCACCGTAATCCCATTTGAATTGGCTACCAACCAACCTTCAATATCTTGTGAAGAAATTTCAACTTCTTCCAATGATAAAATTATGCTTTTTTCTGCAATAATAATACTAATTGATCCTTCTCTTTCAAATTTATTAATTTGTTCCGATGAAAAACCCTGTATCTCTTTAGCAATCAAGCCCATATCCTTTCCAAATCGAGGTCCCAATGTCTTGAAATTTGGCTTAATTTGCTTAACCAATATCCCAGAAGCATCATCCAAAAGCACTATTTCTTTTACATTTACTTCTGCTTTTATCAAGTCAGAAACGGCTTCGATTTCAGCACGTTGACTCTCGTCAAGTATCGGAATCATTATCTTTTGTAATGGCTGACGCACTTTTATCATTTCCTTTTTACGAAGTGATAAAACCAATGATGAAATGGTTTGTGCCTTCTGCATTTTACTCTCTAACGATTTATCAACATACTTTTCAACGCTTTTCGGAAAATCAGCCAAATGTACACTTTCAAATTGCTCTGTTTGTGACGCTAATGTTAAATCTCTGTATAATTTATCCATAAAAAATGGAGCAATTGGCGCGCCTAACTTGCTAATAGCCAACAAACACTCGTATAATGTTTGATATGCTGCAATTTTATCTTGTCCGTATTCGCCTTTCCAAAAACGTCTTCTACACAAACGAACATACCAATTGCTTAAATTTTCTTGTAAAAATTCAGAAATGGCACGAGCCGCTTTTGTAGGTTCATAATCAGCGAAAGCATCATCAACTACTTTTATTAACGTATTTAATTCTGAAATTATCCATTGATCTATTTCAGGTCTTTCGTTTACAGGTATTGAAGCTTCAGCATATTTGAAATTATCAATATTGGCATACAAACTAAAAAAAGAATAGGTATTGTATAATGTTCCGAAGAATTTTCGACGAACCTCAGCAATTCCTTCTAAATCGAATTTTAAATTGTCCCATGGATTGGCGTTCGAAATCATATACCAACGCGTAGCATCAGGTCCATATTCTTTTAATGTTTCAAATGGATCGGCGGCGTTTCCTAAACGTTTTGACATTTTTTGCCCGTTTTTGTCCAATACCAAACCGTTTGAAACTACATTTTTATAGGCAACTTTATCAAAAACTAAGGTTCCAATGGCGTGCAATGTATAAAACCAACCGCGTGTTTGATCAACTCCTTCGGCAATAAAATCGGCAGGAAAATCTTTGTTTTCGTCAATTTTATCTTTATTTTCAAATGGATAATGCCACTGTGCATAAGGCATTGCGCCAGAATCAAACCAAACATCAATTAAATCGGCTTCGCGTTTCATTGGTTTGCCCGAAGCAGAAACCAACGTAATTTCGTCAACAACATTTTTATGCAAATCAACCAAATCGTAATTGGCTTCGCTCATATTACCAATTTCAAAACCTTTAAAAGGATTCGATTTTTGAAAACCTGCAGCAATCGATTTCTCGATTTCAGTGTATAATTCTTCAACAGAACCAATCAGAATTTCTTCTCCCGAACCATCTTCAGCTCTCCAAATTGGCAATGGAATCCCCCAATATCGTGAACGCGATAAGTTCCAATCGTTGGCATTTTTTAACCAATTCCCAAAACGTCCTTCTCCCGTAGCTTTTGGCTTCCAGTTGATGGTTTCGTTCAAGTCAAACATTCTATCGCGAACTTTCGTAATCTCAATAAACCAAGAATCCAAAGGATAATACAAAATTGGCTTATCGGTTCTCCAACAATGTGGATAACTGTGCACATATTTCTCGACTTTGAAGGCTTTATTTTCTTCTTTTAACTGAATGGCAATTTCCACATCGGCAGAACGCTCAGGTGCTTCACCATCATTATAATATTCGTTTTTAACGTATTTTCCCGAATAACTTCCCAAACCATTAATGAATTTCCCTTGCAAATCTACCAACGGAACTGGGTTTCCATTTTCGTCTAAAACCAACATTGGCGGTACTTCAGGCACAGCTTCTTTGGCAACTTTAGCGTCATCGGCTCCAAAAGTTGGTGCAGTATGTACAATTCCCGTTCCGTCTTCGGTAGTTACAAAATCCCCAGCAATTACTCTAAAAGCATTTTCTGGATTTTGATACGGCAACGCAAATTTCATTAATTGCTCGTAACGAATTCCAACTAAATCAGCGCCTTTACATTCGGCAAGAACTTGATATGGAATTTGTTTGTCACCCGCTTTGAAGTTTTCAAAATCACCATTTTCAGCACTTTCAAAAAAGCCTTTTGAAAATTGTTTTCCTACTAAATTTTTAGCCAAAATCACTTTTGAACGCAAATAAGTATATTGATTGAAAGTGTCAACTAATACATAATCTATCTTTGGACCAACTGTTAATGCAGTGTTTGAAGGTAAAGTCCAAGGGGTTGTTGTCCAAGCTAAGAACGCCCCCTCCGACTCCCCCAAAGGGGGAGAGGCAATACCGAAAGCTTTAGACACAGTGTTTTCTACTGTTCCCCCTTTGGGGGTTAGGGGGCAGAACTGCGCCACCACCGTCGTATCCGTAACATCTCTATAACTTCCTGGTTGGTTCACTTCGTGCGACGATAATCCCGTTCCAGCTTTTGGCGAATACGGCTGAATCGTGTAGCCTTTGTACATCAAATCCTTGTTGTAAATTTGTTTCAAAATCCACCAAACCGATTCCATATATTTGGATTTATAGGTCACATACGGATCTTCCATATCCACCCAATACCCCATTTTTTCGGTCAAATCGTTCCAAACATCCGTATAACGCATCACCGTTCGCTTGCACGCTTCGTT
>CANFVB010000056.1 GCA_947450355.1 Bacteroidota bacterium | reverse complement strand
CCCGAAGATTGAGCGATCATATCTTTTCGGGCGAATACCACACGTCTTTTAAAGGGCGTGGAATGACATTTTCGGAAGTGAGACAATACCAATATGGCGATGATATTCGTGCTATTGATTGGAATGTAACGGCGCGTTATAACGAAGCACACGTTAAGGTTTTTGAAGAAGAACGAGAATTAACGATGATGCTGATGGTTGATATTTCGGGTTCGGAAAGTTTTGGTTCTAAAAACCAATTCAAGAAAGATATCGTTACAGAAATTGCCGCAACAATGGCTTTTTCGGCAACTCAAAATAATGATAAGATTGGTTTGATTTTGTTTTCTGATCAAATTGAATTGTATATTCCGCCAAAAAAAGGAAAATCACACGTTTTGAGAATCATCCGAGAGCTAATTGAATTTCATCCAAAAAGCAATAAAACCGATGTTTCGCTAGCCTTAAAGTTTTTATCAGGAACACAAAAAAAGAAAGCTATTGTATTTGTAATTTCTGATTTTATGTCAGATGAATATGAAAACACATTGAAAATTGCTTCCAAGAAACACGATATTACAGGCATTCGAGTATTTGATATTCGAGAAGAAAAAATGCCAAATCTTGGAATGGTTTCAATGGTTGACGCTGAAACTGGCGAAACACAAGTGGTGAATACAGGTTCAAAATCAGTTCGATTGGAATATGAAAAAGAATACCGCAGCAAAGTAGATTATTTTACAGAAACTTTTAGAAAATCGGGCTCAGGTGTTGTAAGCACAAGAGTTGATGAAAGTTATGTAACCAAATTATTAAGTTATTTTAAGTCGCGATAAAAGCAATGAAAATCAAATATTACATTCTATTTTTTCTAATTTCGGCTTCCCTATTTGCTCAAAAGCAAGTGGAAACTAAAATTGATGTTACCAAAAATAAAATTGGAGCACAGTTCAATTTGACTCTAAAAACCAATGTGGATACTTTGGCGAAAGTGGTTTTTCCAACGTCTAAAAACTTTGGAAAAATGGAAGTTATTCGTTCCTATGTTATTGATACGATTAAACTCGGCGACCGATATGAACTTATAAAAAAATATGGTGTTACCCAATTTGACTCTGGGAAATATGTAATTCCGAGTTTGAAAGTACTTATAAACAACAAAGCATTTGCCACAGATTCGCTTTTGGTTGAGGTTTCCAATGTGCAAGTGGATACTCTAAGACAGAAATTATTCGACATCAAACCCATCGTTGAAGTGCCGTATCAATTGAGTTATTTCTGGCAATATGTGCTTATCATTTTATTGATTTTAGGAATTGGCGCTTTGATTTATTGGTTGATAAAAAAATACCAAAAGAAGAAAGTTGAAGAAGTTGAAGAATTGAAATCCCCAATTGAAAGAGCCACTATTTTATTAAAAACATTAGAGAAAAAAGAGCTTTGGCAAAAAGGAGCTGTAAAAGAATATTATAGTGAATTGACGGATATTGCGAGAAATTATATTGAAGAAGCTATTGAAATTCCTGCGATGGAAAGCACTACTTCAGAATTAATTTTGGCACTTCGGGCAGCTTCTATCAAAAAGAAAATGACGCTTTCGGTAGAAATATTAGAAAATTTAGAACGCGTTTTGAAACAAGCCGATTTAGTGAAATTTGCAAAATCTAAACCATTGGATTATGAAATTGCAGAAGACCAAAATAAGATTGAAAAAGCAATTTTGACATTGGATAAATCCATACCAATAGAAATTGAAATTGAAGAAGACACCAGTGAATGGGACGAAATGCGCCGTTTGCAAAAATTAAAAAAACAAAAAAGAACACGAATTTTAACCGCAATTGGATTTGTAGTTGGTGCGCTTTTAGGATTGTTTATTTTCTTTGTAATGACCAAAGGTTTTGATTATGTAAAAGACAATATAATTGGTCGTCCTACAAAAGAATTGGTTGAAGGAAAATGGGTTTCAAGTGAATACGGAAATCCAAAAATGTATATTGAAACACCAAAAGTCTTGACGCGAATTGATGCCACAAAACAATTTCCGAAGGAAGTAATTGCGATGTTAAAAGAAGCGAGTGTGTTCACTTACGGAAGTTTTCAGAGCAATTTCTATATCGCATTGGTAACTGCAAAACCAAAACAAGAAACAGATTATGATTTACAAAAAGGTTTAGAAGGAACGATTGATGGTTTTGGCGGACAAAATGTGGTTTTGAAACAAGAAGAATTTCAAACAAAAATGGGAGTTTCGGGCTTGAAAGGTTTCGGAACAATGGTAAAATTAGATCCTATTTTAAAGAAAAGTGTGAAACTTTATTATGAAATTTTAATTTTCAAAGAAGACGGTGGTTACCAACAAGTGATGATTTTCCACGAAGAAGGCGATAAATATGCAGAACAAATTTCGGAACGCGTAATCAATTCTGTTGAATTTAAAAAAGACGAAAACAATGAATAAAGTGACTTTTTTAAACCCCGAATTTTTCTGGCTTTTCCTTTTGATTCCAATAGTAATTGGATGGCAAATTTGGAAAAGAAACGAGCAAACCGCAACTTTAAAGATCAGTTCTTTGAAAGGATTCAAAACTTCAAAATCGATTTTAGCAAAATTGAAACCGATGTTATTTGTCTTTCGATTATTGGCGTTAAGCTCTTTAATTATTGCAATGGCACGACCAAGAACTGTTGATGTGAGCAGCAAAACGAAAACCACAAAAGGAATTGATATTGTAATGTCTGTCGATGTTTCTGGGAGTATGTTGGCGAAAGATTTAAAGCCAAACCGAATGGAAGCGTTGAAAGATGTTGCCGAAAATTTTGTAAAAGCAAGACCAAACGACCGAATTGGATTGGTAGTTTACGCTTCTGAAGCCTATACAAAATCGCCAGTAACGAGTGATAAAGCAGTTGTTTTAGATGCGATTAGAAGTATAAAATACGACAATGTACTTCAAGACGGAACAGGAATTGGAATGGGATTGACCACCGCAATCAACAGATTAAAAGACAGTAAAGCCAAAAGTAAAATTGTTATTTTAATGACTGATGGGGTAAATAATGCAGGATTTATCGAACCACAAACGGCTTCTGATATTGCACAACAATACGGAATTAAAGTTTACACCATTGGAATTGGATCGAACGGAATGGCGGATTTTCCTTATGCAATTGCACCAAACGGACAGTTTTTATTTAGAATGATGAAAGTGGAAATTGATGAGAGTTTGTTGCGTTCGATCGCCAAAAATACAGGAGGAAAATATTTTAGAGCCAACAGCAATGAGAAATTAGAATCCATTTATAACGAGATTAACAAACTGGAAACCACAGAAATCCAAGAATTGAAATTCTACGATTATGATGAAAAATTCCGCCCATTTGCACTTTTTGCAGGGTTGTTATTATTGGTAGAAATAGGTTTACGAAACACACTATTCAGAAGTTTTATATAATCCCAATCTTCCCAAAAATAAGGAAGCTGAAATGGAATTAAAAAATTATTTATGTACGAATTAGACGAAAAAAAATATTTATCCCTTTTATTAATAGTGCCAATTTTGGTGTTGTTATTTCTATTCAATCAATATTGGAAAAGAAAAAAACAACGTGAATTTGGAGATTCAGAAATGATTCAAAAACTAAGTCCAGAAAAATCAGTATTCAAATCGGTTTTAAAATTCACAGTTTTAATTTTGGCTTTTGGCTTCTTGGTAATTGGCTTGGTTAACCCAAAAATTGGAACAAAATCTGAAACGGTAAAGCGCGAAGGAATTGACATTGTATTTGCGGTTGACGTTTCCAAAAGTATGCTTTGTGAAGATGTTGCCCCAAGCAGATTGGAAAAAACTAAGCAAATCGTTTCGCAAATCATCAATCAATTGGTGGGAGACCGAATTGGAATTGTGGCGTATGCAGGAAGCGCATTTCCAGTTTTACCAATCACAACCGATTATGGCGTGGCTAAAATGTTTTTGCAAAGTATGAATCCTTCGATGGTTTCTTCGCAAGGAACTTCATTGGACGAAGCCATAAAATTGTCGTCTACCTATTTTGATGATGACAAGAAAACAAGCAAATTATTGATTCTAATTTCTGATGGAGAAGATCATTCTGAAGGCGCGATTGATGCTGCAGAAGAAGCCAGTAAATTAGGATTAAAAATCATAACCATTGGAATTGGAACTGCGAAAGGTGGCCCAATTCCATTGAAAGAAAACGGTCGGGTATTGAGTTTTAAACGCGATCAAAACAATGCCGTTGTCGTAACAAAATTGAATGAAGAAAGCTTAAAAGTAATTTCTAAGAATACGAAAGGCGGTTATGTTAATGGAAATAACACCAAAGAAGTTTTAGAATATGTAAAAAATGCTTTGGATAATATTGAAAAAACAGAATTTGAAGCCCAACAATTTACCGATTATAATTCGCAGTTTCAATGGTTTCTAGGAATCGCATTTTTCATGTTGTTATTGGATGTTTTCTTCTTAGAAAGAAAAACAAAATGGTTGAAAAAGTTGAATTTATTTAATGAAAAAGCATAATGAAGAATTTAATTATATATAGTTTTCTGTTGCTATCTTTTGCAATTTTCGCTCAAGAAAAAGATATGAATTTGCCAAAAGCGAATGCTGAATTTGCAGATAAAAAATATGCGAATGCAGAAGCAGAATATCGAATTTCACTATCTAATAATCCGAAGAAAGCCATTTCATCATATAATTTAGGGAATTCAATTTACAAACAAAATCACAGTTCAGAAGCGCTTCTTTCTTATGAAAAAACCATTAAAATAGCTACAGAACGACCTGAAAAACAGAAAGCTTTTCACAATTCTGGGAATATTTATATGGCAGAAAAAAATTATTCGGCAGCAGTTGAAGCCTATAAAAATGCCTTGAGAAACAATCCAGGTGATGAAGAAACGAGGTATAATTTTGCTTTAGCTAAAAAAATGCTGAAAGATAATCCACCGAAAAAGGACGATAAGAAAGACAAAAAAGACGATAAAAAGAAAGACGATAAAAAAGATAAAAAGGACGACAAGAAAAAAGACGACAAGAAGGACGATAAGAAAAAAGACGATAAAAAAGACGGTGACAAGAAAGATAAAAACGACAATAAAGGCAATGAAGACGGGAAACCAAAACCAAAGCCTGGAGGAATTCCAAAAGAGCGCGTTCAAAATCTTTTAGATGCTGTCAACAATGAGGAAAAGAAAATTCAGGATAAGGTAAATGCCAAAAAAGTAAAAGGCAAACCGATTCAAACGGAGAAAGATTGGTAAAGTATAGTCAGTTTAACTGTTTATTCGTTTATTTGTTTTACCGGAATTACCAATTAAACAAATACATATTTTAACAATTAAACGAATGCACATTTCAACGATTAAAAGATTAAACAAAAAATGAAAAAGTATTTTTTTCTATTATTATTGAGTTTTCAAGGACTCTTGGCGCAAGTACAATTTGAGGCCAAAGTCAGCAAACAAACTCTTGGATTAAACGAAAGACTTCGCATCGATTTTACTATGAATGATGATGGCGATAACTTTACGCCGCCAAATTTTGAGGGATTTAAAATCATTGCGGGACCAAGTCAGCAAGTGAGTCAATCTTGGGTTAACGGGAAAAGTTCGTTCAATAAAACGTATTCTTATTTTTTATTGCCAACACAAAGAGGAAATTTAGTAATTCGTCAAGCGTCGATTGATATTAGAGGGCAGATTTATAAAACTTCACCCATAAAAATTACGGTTACTGCTGCGGTAGATCAGCCACGAGATCCTAACGATTCTCAGGTTTCGGCAGATGAATCGTTGCATTTAGTGGCTGAAATATCTAATACAAATCCATATATAAATGAACCGATTACGGTGGTTTATAAAATTTATTTTAGTTATAATATTGGAATCACCAATTGGCGAGAATTGGACAAACCAAAATACAATGATTTTTGGAGTCAGAACATCGATATCAAACAATTAGTTGCTGAAGAAGGAAAATACAACGGTGAAAAATACCGATTTGTAACCCTTCGAAAAACCGTTTTATATCCTCAAAAATCTGGGAAATTAGTAATCGAACCGCTTTCATTGGATGTTGATGTGCAGTTGCCATCCAACAGAAGAAATATCTTTGGGCAAGTACTTTTGGTGGAAGACCACAAACGCGTTTCTGCGGGTGCCAAAACCATTAGCGTGAAAGCGCTTCCAGAATCGGGGAAACCTGCTGATTTTTCGGGAGCTGTTGGTCGATTTGTATTTAAAGTTACCCCTTCAAAAACAAATTTAAAATCGGGTGAAAGTCTTGATTTGGACGTGAGTGTTTCTGGAACAGGAAATTTAAAATTGTTTACTTTGCCAAAACCAATCGTTCCAACCGCTTTAGAAATGTATGATCCTGTTCACAACGAACAAGTTTCAACGCCGCTATCTGGAATGACAGGAAAAATCTCTGATAAATACGCAATAATTCCACAATATAAAGGTAAATATCCAATCAAACCGATGGTTTTTACCTATTTTGATTTGGGTTCTCGTAGTTACAAAACGATTACTTCACCTGAAATTATGGTCAATGTTTTAGAAGGCCCAAATGCGGCTGATAATGCTGTTGCTGCAACGCCTGGCGATTCTAAAAAAGCAATTTTGAGTTCGGCACAATTCAAATTTATCAAATTGAAAAACGAGTTGACTTCGATGAAACATAAAGATTTTTATGGCTCTACGTTGTTTTACATCTTATCGGTTTTACCATTTTTGTGCATTCCTGTAATTGTACTTTTCAAGAAGAAAAAAGAAGCAATTGACGGAGATATCGCGGGAAATAAAATAAAATTATCGAACAAATTGGCAAAGAAATATTTGTCGGAAGCACAGAAAGAAATTGGAAACAAAGAGCCGTTTTATATTGCATTAGAAAAAGCGATGCACAATTTCTTGAAAGCCAAAATCAACATTGAAACTTCGGAAATGAGTAAGGAGAAAATCAGTGAAATTTTATTGGAAAGAAAAGCCAATCCTGACGCAATTACATCATTTATAAATCTAACGGAAAACTGTGAGTTTGCGAGATATGCACCGTCGTCAAGTACCGCAATTCAACAAGATTATGATAAAGCGGTGGCGATTATTTCTGAATTGGAAAAGCAGATAGTTTAGTAACCAAAATTAAAAGTTAGCCACGAATTACACTAATTTGCACTAATTTTTTATAATAATTTGGAGATTATAAAATAGTTACAAGAGCAGTATAACAAACATAAAATGAAGAATTTACTTTATATAATAGTACTTACAACGCAAGTTTTCTTTGCTCAAAATGGCTTTGAAAATGGGAACGCATTGTATCAAAAAGGAAAATATCAAGAAGCAATTACGGCTTATGAAAGCGTTTTTAGAACGAAAAAACAATCGGCAGAATTGTATTTTAATATTGGAAATTGCTATTACAAATTGAATAAAGTGGCGCCTGCAATTTACAATTATGAAAAAGCATTATTGTTAAATCCAACCGATACTGAAATTCAAAACAACCTAAAATTTGCTCAAAAACTACAAATTGACGACATAAAAACAGTAGAAAAAGTAGGTTTCAATAAACTCATTCAAGATTTCACCAACACCTTTCATTACAATACTTGGGGAGGAATTGCTGTGGGATTATCATTTTTGTTTTTATTGTTTTTTATTGGCTATTATTTTTCGCAAATTACATTTTCAAAAAGATTATTTTTCCTTGGGATGTTCTTTGTAATGTTACTATTAATTGTGAGTGTTGCGGCTGCTGTTTTTGAAAAAAATCAATACAATAACGACCAACCAGCAATTGTTTTTTCTGAAGTTGTATCTGTGAAAAGCGAGCCTAAAAATGGTGCAACGGATGCTTTTGTACTACACGAAGGAACGAAAGTTTATGTGATTGAAAGCTTAGACAATTGGGATAAAATTCAACTGACTGATGGAAACGAAGGTTGGATTGAAAACAGTGCAATTAAGAGATTGAAGTAAACGATTATCATTTAATTCCCTGCTACGTTTAAATGCTGTTTTAAATTCCAACCACATTTAGCAGTAGCCGAACTACTCAAGGATATAATTTCCATTTCATTAGGTGATGATTCTGGTATTTTACCATCTTTTTTAATTTAATTGAAAGTGAACAAAGTACAAAACCAATCTTTTTGACATTACTTCAAAAGATTGTTTTTTTTTGGTTTTACCGTTTTATTAAAACTATATCCGTTGGAATTGAAAAGCCTTGTTGGACTGGAGTTTCTCTCCAACCCTCTTTATCTCTCATCTTCCAAGTTGCAGTTAATGTTGTAGCATTTAAATCAATAATGTCAAAATTGGCTTTGCAGGTCTTGTTTTTTTCCAATATCTCGCATATTTATTAATAATTCTTTGAATAAAGGTTTAAAACAATTACTCATAATAGCAGGAAATGTAGTAGAGTACAAATCATTAGAGGTATTCCATGTGAGTGTATTTGTAATAACATTACCATTTTCTAAATACTTATAATTACCTAATATTTTGTCTTCAAAGTAATTTTCAAAATTATTTGGATTCCAATACAATACTTTGAAAAAATTAATTTCGAAATAGGTGTTAGGGTTTGTTGGACTTGTCTATTTCCATGTTCCAACAAATTTATCTAAATCGTTATCCATGTCTTTAATATAATTGTTATTCTCTCGGTAATTGGTATAATCCATAGCCATCGGGATGGTTTGTTGTGCCATACATGTAAAGTTGACAACAAAAATTAAAAGTAGAAAGTAGTTCAGGGAGTAGTTTTTTAGTAGAACAACACCACCAATAACTCCGCCAACGGTTCAAAAAACAGTATCATTCGGGTTTCTTACTCCTCTGTTGGGGTTAAACAATGATAATTTGAGGTTAATTACTCCAAAATTGGGGTCTCGAACCCCAATTTCGGGGTCTTGAACCCCAATTTCGGGTCATCGAACCCCAAAAATGCACTTCGAGACCCCGTTGACGGACTTCAGAACCCCATTGTCGCACTTCAGAACCCCGTTGTCGCACTAAAACAGGGAAGCCGATGGTTTATTGAAAAATGCCATTTGATATTTTTAACCCGAAAATTGTAGCTTTTAACAATAACTCTGCTCTGAAAAGGGTTTCTCTAAAATACTTTGCAAATGGCTCCTTACTTTGCGGATATGCGCCATAAACGTTAGCTCGTATTTATTTTGATAGTACTTCGCTCGGGTGCAATTCGCACTCTCTCAACCATAAGAAAAAGATTGTGCTGAGATTCCCGCGTTTTTCGTAATGACATTCTTTCCCAATTATGGAAGCATCAACAGCTGTTTCAAAATAGTATCGTTTTCTACAAATTATAATACCAAAAAAAATGAGCCCGATACCAATCGAGCTCATTATTGTCTAATTAAATATAAATTTATAATTTTTGATGCCGTCCAATTTGAAGCGCATATAGTAATTTTAAACTACACCTTGAGCCAACATTGCGTCAGCAACTTTTACAAATCCAGCGATGTTTGCTCCTTTTACGTAGTCAACATAGCCATTTGCTTCAGTACCATATTGCACACATGAAGCGTGAATGGCAAGCATAATGTTTTTTAATCTTTCGTCAACTTCTTCAGATGTCCAACTTAATCTCAATGAGTTTTGAGACATTTCTAATCCTGAAGTTGCTACTCCACCTGCGTTTGACGCCTTTCCAGGTGCAAATAATATTTTTGCTTTTTGGAAAACAATTACAGCTTCTGGTGTTGTAGGCATATTTGCTCCTTCAGCAACACAGATACATCCGTTTGCAACAAGCATTTTTGCTTCTTCCTCATCCAATTCATTTTGAGTTGCACAAGGCAAAGCCACATCACATTTTACTTCCCAAGGATGTTTCCCAGCTACAAATTTAGCATTTGGATATTTAGTCAAATAGTCGCTAATTCTTCCTCGAAGTTCATTTTTGATTTCCATTACGAAAGCCAATTTAGAAGCATCAATTCCGTCAGCATCGTAAATATATCCTGATGAATCCGACATTGTAACTACTTTACCTCCTAATTGAGTTGCTTTTTCAGCAGCGTATTGTGCTACATTTCCAGAACCAGAAATAACTACTGTTTTACCAGTAAAGCTTTCACCTTTAGTTTTTAACATGCTTTGTGCAAAATACACATCGCCATATCCAGTTGCTTCTGGACGAATTAACGAACCTCCAAAAGAAATTCCTTTTCCAGTTAAAACCCCTGTAAACTCGTTTCTTAATCTTTTATATTGACCAAACATGTAGCCAACTTCTCTTCCTCCAACACCAATATCTCCTGCAGGAACGTCTGTATTTCCTCCAATATGTTTAGATAATTCAGTCATAAATGCTTGACAAAAACGCATCACTTCATTGTCTGATTTTCCTTTTGGATCAAAATCAGCTCCACCTTTTCCACCACCCATTGGCAATGTAGTTAAACTATTTTTGAAAGTTTGCTCGAAAGCTAAAAATTTCAAAATACTTAAATTTACTGATGGGTGAAAACGAATTCCCCCTTTGTACGGTCCGATTGCAGAATTCATTTGAATTCTATAACCTCTGTTTACTTGGGTTTCTCCTTTATCATTCATCCAAACTACTCGGAAAGTAATGATACGCTCGGATTCCACCATTCTTTCCAAAAGCATTTTGTTTTGGTATTTTTTATTTTCCTCAATAAACGGAATTACTGTTTCAGCAACTTCGTGAACTGCCTGCATAAACTCAGGCTCATTTGGATTTCTTTTAGCTACTGCTTCTACAAAAGATTTGATACTTTCTGACATACTATTAATTATTTAACGGTTTAAGAAAACGTTTTCGTATTTATTGTACAAATATACATTATAAACAATAATGGGCGTATTTTATTTTAATTTATCAATGGAATTATCTTTTAATTAAGATATATTTAAAATACATGCATTTAATTCACCTTTTTCGACTATATGCTCAATTTATTATTGAGATATTTAGCATTTTTATGAAATATTGTAAATTGGTTTTTCAATAAAAAGCACCAATTTCAATTGTAAACTTTAACAGTTATGCTAATGCTTGTTTCAAATCTTCAAGCAGGTCTTCAATATCTTCAATTCCGACACTTAAACGAACTAAATCATCAGTAATTCCAACCTCTTTTCGTTTGTCTTCAGGAATAGAAGCATGTGTCATTAATGCAGGATGATTCGCCAACGATTCTACACCACCGAGAGATTCTGCCAAAGTGAAAACTTTTAATTTTTCAAGAAAATGAATAGAATCTTCTTTTTTACCTGAAACAAATGTAAATGATACCATTCCGCCAAAACCACTCATTTGTTTCTTAGCAATTTCATGATGTGGATGACTTGGTAATCCAGGATAATATACTGTTTTTATTTTAGGATGATTGCTAAGAAATTCTACTACCTTTCCGCCGTTTTCACAATGCCTTTGAACTCGTAAATGCAATGTTTTAATGCCACGTAAAACCAAAAAACTGTCCATTGGCCCCAATGTTGCGCCTGTAGCAAATTGTTGAAAATGCAATTGATTTCCCAAAGCCTCGTCTTTAACAATTAACGCTCCCGCAATTACATCGGAATGTCCCCCAAGGTATTTTGTGGCAGAATGCATTACGATATCAGCCCCTAAATCTAATGGTTTTTGTAAATACGGTGTTGCAAACGTATTATCAACGGCAAAAAGAATCTTTTTTTCTTTGGTGATTTTCGCAATTTCTTGAATATCCGCCAATTTCATTAATGGATTTGTTGGTGTTTCTACCCAAACTAATTTGGTATTTTCATTGATTAACGATTTGAACTTTTCAATATCATTCATATCTACAAAATGAAATTTTATTCCTGAATCTTTGTAAATCCGAGTAAACATTCTATAGGTTCCTCCATATAAATCATCCATTGCAAT
>CANFVB010000055.1 GCA_947450355.1 Bacteroidota bacterium | reverse complement strand
TTCATCATACGTTAAAAGGAATTTATGATGCCTTAAAAGTGTTTTACTGTTCGATAAAACAAATTCTACAATGAAAAAAAGTAAAGTGCGGTAGCACTTTACTTTTACTTTTTGCTTTTATTTTGGTAAATCTGTAAATTTTAGTTTTACGAGTGCTTTGTAATAGGGTTCGCCTGCTGTTCCTAAAGATTTTACATAGGCTTTGATTTCTCTTATGAGTTGAATTATGTTTGTATCGTTATAATATAAAATATCATTTCGGTTTTTTCGTGCTGTAATTAGTGCGTTTCCTGCCGAGTTTACTATACCGCTTAATGTGGTTAGTCTTTGGTGGTAAGTTTGTAAACTTGTGATTTGTATTTCTGTTTCGTTTGGCATATATTCTGGGTGTGATGCTAATTGACTTGTATAGGTATCAAGATTTGCAATTCGGCTGTCGTAACTCATTTGTGAAGTTGATATTGCATCGCCTTCGGCGGTGTCGGGGTTTACCACTTTTGGTTTTTGGTCTCCACGAATTTTTTTTGCTTGACTTGCTAAATTGTCTTTGTCTGTTGTTGAAATATTTAAAGATTTTGCAAAGTTTAACGCTCTTGTCGCTATTTTTCCAAGTGTAGCAATTTCAATTTCTCGGTCTGCAACTGCATTTTTGTAAATTGGTTTTTTGTTGTTTAAAACTGTAATTACTCCTGCAAGTGAAACTTTTATAGGAGCAAGATTTGCTAATTGTAAATTTGAATTTGATGGATTGTAAAGCGTACCCATTTCTTCTAAAATTTGATAACCTGTGCTAAAGTTTGCTACGTTTTTAGCGTTTCCTGTTTCTGATGATGATGCCATAATTGATTTTTTTTTATCGGTTAATAGTATAATTGGTTAATTGTTTATTTGGTTAAACTTCGATAGCGGGTAAGAGTTTAGGATATTATAAACTTAATTAATTGTACCTCTATCAATTTGGCTGGATTATTCGGGTCTTTTATATGTTTGTTTTCAATACTAAATCCATTTTCTTTTATCCCTTCAAGTTTAGTTCTACTTTCATTAGGAAAACTATTGTATTTGTCTGTTGGAATTATACAAATTAATTCAAAACCGTTTTCAGTAGATTCGTGTAAATAATTGAATACTTTTCTTGGGTTTTCAATTTGCCACATTCCTCTGATTCTCAAGTTTGTAATTCCTAAAGGGTCAACTTGATTTACTCTACCTAATTCTTTGGTGTCTGAAAAAACAACATCAGGTATAGTCTTTATTCCGACCGAAATAGTAGTTTTTATTCGTTGGTAAGTTTCGTGTTTGGCCGCATAAGAATTACCATAAATCATCCACAAAGAATTTAAATTTGTATCTGAAGTATGACCGACACAATATATTAGATCCTTAACAGTCCAACTTTCGCAATCTTTACATTCTTTAGTAATCATTGGACTATTACTTCTCAAATCGGTTTTTGGATAACTACTGTTTAATGCTAAACTTGAATTTGCACTTTGAGTTTTTTTAACCTCAATAGCATCACCTCCTTTTATCATTATATCAGGTGGATTATTTTGCGAACCCAACCAAGAAAATTTTTGATTAAAAATTTTCATTTTTTCTATTTCGTCAGTTACTCCAAAAGTTCCTGCAAATGCCTCTTTTATATATTTTTCAAGTGCATCTCCCATTCCATTTGCTCGATTTCTTCCTGAATACATAGCGCGAATTTCAAAATTCTTTTGGTTTACGATATTGTATATTGCTTCTAAAATATTTGTCATACCGCTATTGCTTCATTAATTTTTTGAGTTCGATTAACTTTCTCAGTTGATATTTCGTTTGCCTTTATTTGTTCTAAAATACTATTTGCTAAAAATTTAGCTAAATTAACAGGAACAGCATTTCCAATCATTTTATAACCTGCTGCAATTTTTTTATAATGAAAAATAAAGTCATTAGGAAAAGTTTGAATTCTTGCACATTCTCTAACACTTAATCGTCTGTATAAATGTTCCTTTCCAGGAACAAAAACACGAATATTTTGTTCAATAAATTTCATTTTTGGTGCTTGTGGATGAATTGGTGCGTGTCTTCCGCCTGCTTGAATTGTAAAAGATTGTTCATCCCAAGTTCTCACACGATTTCTTGACATAAATATTGTTGAAAAACTACCAATCATATATTCGTGATTTGGTATCACACATTTTTCTCCATTTGTATTATTGTACTCTAAAGCTGGCAAAACGCCTTCTTTCAAGTCTGAAATTGCAGTTTCTAAAGTGATTTTAGGAAAAGTTTCTGTTGGAAATTGATATTTGAAATTTAAGTCTTTTCTAATTCCAATAAAAAACACTCTTTTTCGGTCTTGCGGAACATTATAATCAGAAGCGTTTAGCATTTGAAAAGAAAGTTCATAACCAACACCTGCATTTCTAAAGAGTTCTTTGATACCTTCAAGAGCTTCACTATGTTTGTCAATTAACATTCCGCTTACATTTTCGGCTAAAAAGAATTTCGGTTGTTTGGCTTCTAATATTCTAATGAAATCGTAAAAGAGTTGACCTCTTTTATCCTTAATTCCTCTTGCAGCTCCAGCTTCACTCCAACTTTGACAAGGTGGCCCGCCAATTATTCCGTCACATTCTGGAACTTCATCGGCTGGAATATTTACAATACTTCTTTTGTCAAGTACCGTATTTGGGTGATTTTTTTCGTAAGTTTCCCAAATTTCTTTATCATATTCATTTGCCCAAATGACATTGAAACCTGCTTTTTGGAATCCTAAATCAAGACCTCCAGCTCCTGCAAAAAATGATACTATTTTCATATTAAATAAGATTTTCATTAAACAACAAAAATAAAACTTTTTAGTTTCTATTTCTGTACTATGGATTTATTTAATCAACAATTTTTATTGCCTTTGTGAGAACGGATTAGAATGCGCTATCCGTTGTGGGGACATATCCGAATGGTTGGGCTGCCTTTTTTCTCATTGATTTATCCAAGTCCTTATTCCGTCAATATTTATAAATTCTTTTCTGTCAATATCATACTTTAAAAATGCTATATTTTCTTGAATGTTATTTGTGTTGTTGTTGTTGGGAACAATAATTATTCCTTTAATATTAGCGTGTCTATTGTTAGCTAAATTGAACTGATAAAGTTCGTTTATAAAGTCCCTTACTTGCAACAAAACTAAACGAATACCCGTCGTTGTTTTAACCAGTTTTACTTCTATAATAAAGTCTGTGGCTTCTTTCCTTACGAAAGCATCATAAACACTTTTTACATCATTTCCTATTTGAAGTTTTATTGACCTGTTGATTTTAAATTCTCCAAACAAATCCAGAGTGTCTAATTTGTCAAGTGCCTCTTTCTCGAAAGTAAATCCATTAAATGTTTTTACTTGTTTTCTATTTATTTCTGTTTGTTCGCCATCTAGAACAGTAGTTTCTTTTGGTGTTTTCTTTTCTTTTTCTAGTTGTTCATTAATAACAGTCTGAGCTTCCTTTTTCAAGTCCTCCGTCTCATTTTCTTTATTTACTTTTACTTTTTCATCGTGAGTTGCTACTCCCATTTGAGCCTGTTTGTATTTGCGCCAAGCATCACTGTTTCGCATTATACCTGCAATATTTTCAATGAAGTCAAGCTTTGTCACCATTGTTGCGATAATAAATATGGCAATTGAATAAGCAAATCCACTGTCTGAAAGATAAGCAATAGATGCTATTAAAAAAGCGGCAGCAATTTTGACTCTTAGATTTTCATCAAATGTCTTTGTTCCGCCGAATAAAGAGAAAATGAAGAAAACGATGCTTATACAAAACGAAAAAGTTGCTAAAACTCCTTTTGCTGTCAAATTGTGTTTAAGTTCAAAAATCCAATTAAAATTTATGTCCATAGGTTATATTATATTTGTCTGCTGTGTTAGGTCTGTAAGCTTTCCGCTAACTGTGGGCGGTATGGATTTATTTAATTAATTTAAACTTCATCAGATTTTTCAGAATCTTTAGAAATCGTTTTCCAAATTTTACCAGCATTTGTAAAAATAAAAGAAACTAATAATAAAAAAACCATATCCAATTTTTCATTACCAACAATATCAAATTTTTTAAAAATAAAAATAACAACTAACAGCAAAACCATTATAATTATTGAATATTTTTTATCAATTAAATCCGCTTTTTCAATGTGTAAAAGCGTACTTAATTTTATTTCCTTATCAATTTCTTTAGTTCTAATTAAACCTTCCTGTTTTCTTTGCTCAATTTCAGGTAATTGTGTTAAAAAAGTCATACCCGCATTTATTAATAATTTTAAATCGTCATCAGGTATATTTGTATTTCCAATTATTTTTAATTTATCATCTTCCATTTTTAATTATTTATATTTTCTATTTGCTTATGCTAAACTGACCGCCAACTAACTTACAGGCGAAACAAACTTTCGTATATCCACCCAATTTTAGGTAGATTGGCGAAGGTTTGTTTCGCATTATTTATTTTTATTAAATTTCACGATTGCAAATATTGAAACCGTGGTTCTTGTTTCTGTAATCTTGATTTGCTAAAAACAACAACGTGTTTTTGTTGCATAACAAATCCTGCGCATGCTTTTTGAGGGAATTAAAAGCGGCAAAGCGAATTTTGCCTTAGAATCTAAGAAATAAAGGAATCTTATTTCGACGAGTAATACAATGTTTGTATATTCTGTAAATGTAACGTTTAATTTGGATAATCGGTTATGTGTAAGAAAAAAATTCCTATCCCCTCCCGAAGTTTCGGGACTATCCGAAGGAAAGGGATACGAGATGGGAAAATTCCTATCCCCAACCCTTTCCGAAGGAAAGGGAGACGAGATGGGAATGTGTTAGTGGGAAAATCGGATTTTTTGTTGTTTTTTTGTCTTTCCGACGTAGGAGGAATCACATTGTTTTTTTGTGAATTGCTTTATGTGTTTCCTCCTTCGTCGGAATGACAAACTGGATGTTATTCGTTTTTATTTTTTCTTGTTTTTTTGTGAATTGCTTTATGTGATTCCTCCTTCGTCGGAAAGACAAACTGGATGTTATTCATTTTTATTTTATTTGTTTTTTTGTGAATTGCTTTATGTGATTCCTCCTTCGTCGGAAAGACAAACTGGATGTTAGGGAGACAAACTGGATGTTATTCATTTTTATTTTTTCTTATTTTCTTGTAATTGCGAGGCACGAAGCAATCTCATTTCGTTTTCGCCGTTGCCATCAACAGATTGCCACGCTCCGTTGCTCTTCGCTCGCAATGACAAAGCAAGGATATGATTAGTCCTTTAGCCCCGATTGAGGCGGTATCCTCGCAGCGAAGCGAAGAGATATAGCCGAAAGCGGGAATTGCAATGGCAAATACAAGAGGACAATTCGCTCCAAATGAAATAGAGATTGCTTCATTCTTCGCAATGACGTTCAAAACGAGGGCACGCCCAAAAAAATATAAAATTTAACAAAAATCTCCTTTTTCAAATACTGTAAACCTTGCTACATAAACCATAGGCACATTTTTTTACATAAATAGTTCTGCCTTTCAATAGGTGATTAACAGAACTTTTTCAACGGACACAATTGGAATTTAAAGTTTAGCTTGCAAGAATACAAATTGGCGTCGAGTACTAAGGCAATTGTCTTTTTCAATTTGCTAATGTAAGTAAGTCGAAAGTTTTAATGTCGTAAAGTCAAAAGTCTCGAAATAGTAAATATCTAAATTAATTCAAAAAAATCAATATCAATAAAGGGAAAATTAAACCTGCTATTGCCAATTTCCAACCGCGTCTTTTGAATGATAATTTCCCCGAAGGAATCATTATCATCCCTGTAAACGCAATGATAATTAAAGAAATACCGAAAATATCGCCGTAATAAATCCACCAATTGGAAGTGTTTTTATGCAACTTCATCATTTGGCTAACGATTGGGGTTTTTATAAAAGAAACCAATTCTCCTTTGCCAGTTTTGATGTCAATCTCAATATCGTGATTTTCAAAAGAAATTTTCAGGTTTCCTTTTTTGATTTTTTGGTTTCTCAATTTGTCTTCAAAACCTAACGATTTTCCTAAATTTTCGGCAAATTGGTCTGTAATTTCATTTTCTGCAGGAAGTACAATTGCAATCGGTTTGGTTTCGGTGGTATATTTGTCTGCGTGCCAGCTTTCGCGATGGTTCATCAATATTCCTGAAATTGCAAACGAAATGATTAAACCAATATAAAAATAGCCTAAATCGCGGTGTAAATTTCTGAAGTTAATTTTTTTCATTTTAGAATTTGTAATTTATTGAGGTCATTATTTGCCTTGGCGCAATTGGATTGATACTGTAATTTTCGTGAACGGTATAATTCAGTTCATTGGTAACATTTGATAATTTACATAAAACTGAAAATTGGTTCCAATTGTATCCCATAGAAAAATCAAATGTAGTGAATCCTTTTATAGGAATCATTCTGTCAGGAATTGTTTGCCCGATGGTATTGTTCCAACCGCCTTCTCTTTTTCCGATGTAATTGCCAATAGTTCCAATAGAAATTCCTTTTAATTTCCCTGATGGAATGGTATAAAACGCACTTAAATTAGCCGTATTTGCTGGTGTTCGTGTGAGTCTATCGCCAACAATAAAACTTCCTGTTAAACCCGAAGTTTTGGAAAATCGCATATCATTATAACTGTAGCCAGCCAAAATACTCATTCCTTCAGTGGGTTTTGCGGTGATGTCAATTTCAATTCCTTGGCTTTTAGTTTCACCATTTAATGACTTTATATCGGGGCTTGTATTGATGGTTCCATCAGCAGTAAATTCTGCTGTTTGGGCTAAATTGCTGTTTATGATTTGGTATAATGTTATGTTTGTGCTTAATAATCCTCTCCAAAAATCTTTTTTAATTCCAATTTCATATTGGTCAATAATAGATGCTTTTAATGTTTCATTGTTAATGGTAACTCCTGTATTTGGTAAAAATGAATTGGAATAACTTGTAAATAGCGATATGTTTTTTGTAGGTTGAAATACCAAACCTAATTTTGGTGAATAGGCCAAGTCCTTGCGGTTTTTATCTTCGGTAACTGTATTTGAAACGAGGTTAAAATTTTCCGCTAAAGCTTCTTGCCAAGACCAACGCAATCCTGTCAAAACTTTAAATTTATCGGTTAATGAAATTAAATCTTGTGCATAAATTCCAAATCTATTCGTGGTAGTTTTTACAATTTTGGTATTTGTTGCTTCTGAAATGGCAGTATTTTGTGGATATAAACTTAAATCATAAATGTTTATCATATCATAAATTGGAGGATTGTAAACAAAAGTATAAACTTGTGTTTGTGAATTATCCGCATCTATTCCTGTAAAAAATTGATGGTTTATTTTTCCTGTTGTAAAATTACCTTGCAAATTAATTTGATTGCAAACAAGTTGTTCGGTGACTTTGTACTTTCCTAACGGTCGGTTCCAATCTCCATTTGCAATAGGTTGAATTCGTTCTGTTCCCTCCCAATTCCGTTCGTAATTTTGAAAAGTCGTATTGAAATTGAGTTTCCAATTTTCATTAAATTTATGTTTTACCAGTCCTGAAACCGAAGATTGATAGGTTTGCCCGTTAGACCAAGTTGCGCCTAAATAGGTGTTACGAGGAACATCAGCAATCACTTTTCCTATAGAACCAGTTCCAAAATCGGGTATCCAATTGTCTTTTAGATAATCTCCTTGTAGAATGATTTCTGTTTTTTTACTTGCTTTTAATAAAAACGATGGGTTGATGTAAACTCGTTCTCTGGTTACATTATCACGGAAACTACCAGCGTTTTCATACGTTCCAACAAAACGATAGGCACTATTTTTAGTTAATGTTCCATAAAAATCAACTGTTGGTTTGTAGAATGAATAACTTCCCATTTGTAACGAAATTTCGCCGCCTTTTTTGAATTGTGGTATTTTAGTAACCATATTAAGAATTCCTCCAGGCGTAACATTTCCAAATAATAAGGCAGAACCCCCTTTTAGAACTTCCACTTTTTCTAAAGTTGCCACTTCGGGCATTGAGCCACTATTGAGTCGGAATCCGTTTTTAAACATATTATTGGCAGTCATATCATAACCTCTTGACCACAAAGATTCTTGTGCGCCTCCTCTGGCGGAACCAATATAAACGCCATTGATGTTTTTTGCAACATCGCTTAATCGTAGCGTTTGTTGTTGTGTCAAAGTTGCATTTCCAATAATTTGGATACTTTGTGGCAAATCGAAAGGTTTTATTTCAAGTCCAGATAATACCGTTTCCTTTTTTTTGTTAGGACTATCTTTAATTTTAATTACAATTTCTTTTAGTGTATTTATATTTTCATTCAATATAAATTCAACACGTGTAACTTCATTTGTAATAACTCTAATTTCTTTGGATTGTTTTGTTAAACCAATTCCTTCTAATGAAATGGTGTGAATTCCTGTTGGAAAATTTTTAAAAACAAATTCTCCATTGTTGTCAGTTTGTGTTGAAGCGGCTGCTTTTCCTAATTTTATTGAAATGTTATTTAAAGGAAATCCATCAGCAGAAATTATTTTACCTTTAATGATACCTGCTTCTTGTGCGTGGATAGAAAACAATGAAAAGAAAATCGTAAAAAGAGTTGAAACTAAAACTTTCATAATTATTATTTAGACTTATTAAAAATAAAGTGCAAATGTAATTACTGATTTCGTTTTTTCAAAGCTTATTTAGAATTAATATGAATACTTTTTTTAGTTTATTGATTCCGTGAAAATTAGGTACAAAAATAATTTGTAGAATTTGAAGCACTTACAAATCCAAACGCCTTAGCCCAGATGGAAGCGGCATCCTTTTGGGGCGGCGTTCGCCCCAAAAGATACAGCGGACAGCGGGAGAAAGCTTCAAAAAAATCGAAAACGGGTTTGCTTTATAGTATCAACTATTTTTTGTAAATTTGCTGACTTAATTAAGGAAAAAACAAGATGTTAGACAGACTTCAAATAGTAAAACAGCGTTTCGATGAGATTTCGGATTTGATTATTCAGCCCGATGTGATTAGCGATCAAAAGCGTTATGTGCAATTGAATCAGGAATATAAAGGATTGAAAGCGCTTGCCGAAAAACGCGATGAATACGTTGTTTTGATGGCAAATATTGACGAAGCAAACGAGATTATTGCCGATGGAAGTGATGCGGATATGACCGAAATGGCGAAAATGCAATTGGAAGAAGCCAAAGAAAGATTGCCTGCGTTGGAAGATGAAATTAAGTTTTTGCTGATTCCGAAAGACGAGGAAGATGCGAAAAATGTTATGGTGGAGATTCGTGCTGGAACGGGTGGTGATGAAGCGAGTATTTTTGCTGGGGATTTGTTTAGAATGTACACGAAATATTGTGAAAATAGAGGTTGGAGAACTTCGGTTGTGGATATGAATGAAGGAACTTCGGGTGGTTTCAAAGAGGTAATTTTTGAAGTTACGGGCGAAGATGTTTATGGAACTTTGAAATTTGAAGCGGGTGTTCACCGTGTGCAACGCGTACCGCAAACGGAAACGCAAGGTCGAGTTCACACTTCGGCAGCAACGGTTATGGTGCTTCCAGAAGCCGAAGAATTTGATGTTCAAATTGATATGAATGATGTTCGTGTGGATTTCTTCTGTTCGTCAGGACCTGGAGGACAATCGGTAAATACGACGAAATCGGCAGTTCGATTGACTCACATTCCAACAGGATTGGTGGCGCAATGTCAGGATCAAAAATCGCAACATAAGAATAAAGATAAGGCGATGGGCGTTTTGCGTTCACGTTTATACGAACAAGAATTGGCGAAAAAACAAGCGGAAGATGCTACAAAACGTACGTCTCAAGTGAGTTCTGGAGACCGTTCGGCAAAAATTAGAACTTATAATTATTCGCAAGGACGAGTTACCGATCACCGCGTGGGATTGACTTTATACGATTTGGGGAACATTATGAATGGTGATATTCAGAAAATTGTAGATGAATTGCAATTGGTGAATAATATGGAGAAATTGAAAGAAGCGAGTGAGGTTTTTTAAGGAGATGAATAGATAATAGACTTTTAGATAATAGACGAATAGACTTGGTCAAAGGCAAGCATAGCCAACAGTTTCAACTGTGGGAAAATGTATGAAACGGTCAAATATAAATAAATCCCACGGTTGAAACCGTTGGCAATGTTTGAAACGGATAAACACAAATAAGTCCCTATTGAAACCGTGGGCAATGTATCAAACGGTCAAGCACAAGCATAGCCCACAGTTTCAACTGTGGGAAAACGTATGAAACGGTCAAATATAAATAAATCCCACGGTTGAAACCGTTGGCAATGTTTGAAACGGATAAACACAAATAAGTCCCTATTGAAACCGTGGGCAATTTATCAAACGGTCAAGCACAACCATAGCCAACAGTTTCAACTGTGAGAAAATGTGAGTCTTAAAAATTTGAATATTTAGAATTAAATAGAATTGCTTCGCCTGTTCGATTTTGAATAGGTTATAATTTTAAAAAATTTTAATTCATGAATTCGTGACTAAAAAATAGAATACTTTGCAAACTTTGCGGTTAATCACACAACTTATGATTCAAAATGATACTATTGTGGCTTTGGCCTCGCCTTCTGGTGCGGGTGCAATCGCTGTTATTCGTGTTTCTGGCAGCGATGCAATTATGGTTTCCAACTCGATTTTCAATTCGGTTTCTGGAAAGGACATTACGAAACAGAAAACGCACACGCTACATTTGGGTCATATTGTGGACGGGACAAAAGTTATTGACCAAGTTTTATTGTCCATTTTTAAAGGTCCCAATTCCTATACAGGCGAGAATACAATCGAGATTTCGTGTCACGGTTCAACGTATATTCAGCAACAAATTATTCAGTTATTGCTTCGAAAAGGCTGCCGTATGGCAAATGCGGGTGAGTTTACTTTACGCTCGTTTTTGAATGGAAAAATGGATTTATCACAAGCCGAAGCAGTTGCCGATTTGATTTCTTCAGATAATGAAGCGTCACATCAAATTGCGATGCAACAAATGCGTGGTGGTTTTAGCAATGAAATCAAGGAATTACGACAAGAATTATTAAATTTTGCCTCACTTATAGAATTAGAATTGGATTTTGCAGAAGAAGATGTGGCTTTCGCCGATAGAACACAATTTCGGGAATTATTGAACCGAATTGAGTTTGTCTTGAAACGATTAATAGATTCTTTTGCGGTTGGAAATGTCATCAAAAATGGAATTCCTGTTGCCATTGTAGGCGAACCCAATGTTGGAAAATCGACTTTATTGAATGCTTTATTGAATGAAGAACGCGCCATAGTTTCAGAAATTGCAGGAACCACGCGGGATACAATTGAAGACGAATTGGTAATTGGTGGCATTGGATTTCGATTCATTGACACCGCAGGAATTCGGGAAACGGCAGATGTAATTGAAAGTTTAGGAATTCGAAAAACGTTTGAAAAAATTGAGCAAGCACAAGTCGTACTTTATTTAAGCCCCCTAACCCCCAAAGGGGGAACTCTTAACGCTGAAAATATAAAACAAGTTCAAGTTGAAATTGAGAAAATCAAGAACCAATTTCCTTTGAAACCTTTAATTATCATTGGAAATAAAAAAGATTTATATTCAGAAGAGCAAATCAGGGAACTTCAATCCGAAATCCCAACTATTTTGCTCCTTTCTGCTAAAGAGAATGTTGGCGTTGACAAACTCAAAAATCAGTTACTTTCGTTTGTAAATACTGGTGCTTTGCGCAATAATGAAACGATTGTAACCAACACACGGCATTATGATTCTTTGCTAAAAGCCTTGGATGAAATTCAGAAAGTGAATTATGGTTTGCAAACTAACATTTCAAGTGATTTAATGGCAATTGATATTCGAGAAGCCTTGTATCATTTTGGAATGATTACTGGGGAAGTGACTAATGACGAGTTGTTAGGGAATATTTTTGCAAACTTTTGTAT
>CANFVB010000054.1 GCA_947450355.1 Bacteroidota bacterium | reverse complement strand
CGTTTTCTTGATAGAAGAAGACGAAACGTCATCGGCAGTAGCCATTCCTTCTGAACTCAATCCAACTTTGAAATTTCCCAAACGCCCTACTTTCACAATTCGCCCTTGACCCAACTCGCGGATTATGTTTTTCTCTAATGAGATTAACACCGCATAGCAATCGGCTTCGGTAACTGTGCATTGATCTGCGATAAGCTCAGCAAGCAAATCTAAATCTACTATACCATCTGCAATTGCAGTAGCATAGTACTTCTCAGGAGCCAAAAGGTCTTGAGGATTCTTCTTCGGTAATGCTTTGTAAAGTATACTCATTATAAAAAAATGTATTAAAATGGGTGTGCTAATACAGCACCTTGCCATCTTTACAAAGGTTGTGAATTATTTTGGTTATAAAAAGACAAACTTGTTCACAATTATCATCATTTATTAACAATTATTAAACTATTTATATAATTTAACATAATTAAATAGTGTTTTATTAATATTGTAGTTAAATATTGTTAATATTTTAAAGTATTATTAAATACACATAAAAATTAATTCTATAGCTATTAAAAAATATAACAATTCAAGGCTGTTCTGTTATTTTTTTATACTTTTGAGGACGCTTAAAAACTACAAAAATGAATTTCGATAGAAAGAATTTGACCGACGCTACATTATTAGATTTATATAAAAGAATCCTTAAACCAAGGCTCATTGAAGAGAAAATGTTGAAACTAATTCGCCAAGGAAAAGTATCAAAATGGTTTTCTGGAATTGGTCAAGAAGCTATTTCTGTTGGAGTTACTGCTGTTTTAGATGCAGATGAATACATTTTACCGATGCACAGAAACTTGGGCGTTTTCACAGGGAGAGACATTCCTTTGTATCGCTTGTTTTCGCAATGGCAAGGAAAAGCAAATGGTTTTACCAAAGGGCGTGACAGAAGTTTTCACTTTGGAACACAAGAATACCATATTATTGGAATGATTTCTCATTTGGGACCACAATTGGGCGTTGCAGATGGGATTGCTTTAGCCAATAAATTGAAGCAAAATGGAAAAATTACAGCAGTTTTTACTGGAGAAGGAGCAACATCGGAAGGTGATTTTCACGAAGCTTTGAACATCGCCTCTGTTTGGGAATTACCCGTACTATTTATTGTTGAAAATAATGGATACGGACTTTCAACACCCACAAATGAGCAATACCGTTGTGAGAATTTAGCCGATAAAGGAATTGGCTACGGAATGGAAAGCCATATAGTTGATGGTAATAATATTTTGGAAGTTTACAATTTAATTTCGGAGTTGAAATCCTCCATGATAGATAATCCAAGACCCATTTTATTAGAATTTAAAACGTTTCGAATGCGTGGGCACGAAGAGGCGAGTGGCACGAAATATGTTCCTCAAGAATTGATGGACATGTGGGCTATTAAAGATCCGGTTGATAATTACAGAAAGTTTTTATCTGAAAATGGGATTTTATCTGCCGATTACGATGCACAATTGCATACCGAAATTATTACGAATATTGATGAAAGTTTGGTGCTTGCCAATGCAGAACCTGAAATCGAAGCGAATTATAATGAAGAATTAAATGATGTTTACAAACCATTTGAATTAGAAGAAGTTGCGCCTTCAAATGAAACGGAAGACATTCGTTTAATCGATGCGATTTCAAGTAGTTTGCGTCAATCGATGGAACGTCATTCGAATTTAGTAATTATGGGTCAAGATATTGCAGAATATGGTGGTGCATTCAAAATAACAGATGGTTTTGTAGAATTATTTGGGAAAGAACGCGTTATCAATACGCCAATTTGTGAAAGCGCAGTAGTTTCGGCTGGAATGGGGTTGTCAATAAATGGATATAAAGCAATTGTAGAAATGCAATTTGCCGATTTTGTTTCTACAGGATTTAATCCAATTGTAAATTTGCTTGCCAAATCGCACTACAGATGGTCGGAAAAAGCCGATGTGGTGATTCGGATGCCTTGCGGTGGAGGAACACAGGCTGGACCATTTCACTCGCAAACAAATGAGGCTTGGTTTACCAAAACACCAGGATTAAAAGTAGTTTACCCAGCATTTCCTTATGATGCCAAAGGTTTGTTGAATGCTTCTATAAACGATCCAAATCCTGTTATGTTCTTTGAGCACAAACAATTGTATCGCAGTATTCATCAAGAAGTTCCGAATGACTATTATACATTACCATTAGGAAAAGCTTCGTTATTAAGAGAAGGAACCCTAGTTACCATTATCGCTTTTGGAGCTGCCGTTCATTGGGCGTTGGAAACACTAGATAAAAATCCTGAAATTTCTGCCGATGTTTTGGATTTAAGAACGTTGCAACCTTTGGATACAGAAGCTATTTTTTCATCAATTAAGAAAACAGGAAGAGCAATTATTTACCAAGAAGATTCTTTATTTGGTGGGATTTCAAGTGATATTTCCTCTTTGATTATGGAAAATTGTTTTGAGTTTTTAGATGCTCCAGTAAAACGGGTGGCGAGTTTAGAAACGCCAATTCCATTCACAAAAGCATTAGAAGATCAATATTTGCCAAAAGCAAGATTTGAAACCGCTTTATTGGAATTGATAAATTATTAAATTAACATTTTTTTTAATTATATTTTACTTTGACGCCAGGTGTAATTTTTAATTACAATCATTTTAAAATCTAAAATTTAATGATAATTAATTTGTGATGTTACAAAATCGTATCATTGGAATATTTATGTTAAATTATGTAATATTCAATTATTTCTTAATGAAATTAAGTACTTCGGAATTATTATTACTTTTTTTAATGAATTTCATTTTTATATAAGTGCTAAATTACTATATTTATGCAAAATTTATATACATGGAGATTTTATCTTGTCCGAAATGTCAGAATAGTAGTATTGTTAAAAGTGGCGTGATCAATAACAAACAGAGGTATTTGTGTAAAAAATGCAACTATTATTTCACTGTAAATAAAATAGGTAAAAAGATAGACGATTATTATGTAACCAAGGCGTTACAATTGCATCTTGAAGGGTTGAGTTATCGTGAAATTGAGCGTATTTTAGGCGTCTCGCACGTTACAATTAGCAATTGGGTAAAATCTTTTAATATTAAAAAACCATCCCATGGAAATTATCATCCTACCTATAAGATTTTTAACCACTTAGAGCTTATAGAATTCATAAAAAACAAAGAATTATTGTCTGGTGCAGGGATGATAATTACTGAACTAGGAGATAAGTTTATGCTTATAAAATGGGAGAGATTTAAAGATTAACTATATCATTTTACAATTGTATATATAGTTATTTTTTTATAAGAAATTTATTTAGAATTTGGCTGAGTTAAAAATAACCAGATTATCAACCAAATTTAAATTTATTATGAAAAAACGTTACTTTATCCTTTTGGTAGGAATGATTTCTATTAAAGGATTTTCACAAACACCAGCGCCAACTCCTACAGTTGCACCAGCTGAAAAAGAATGGGATGTAAATCTTTACGGATTTATACGAACGGATTATATTTTTGATTCCCGAAAAACCTTTTCTGTAAGAGAAGACCAATTGAATTTATATCCTTTAGACGTAGCGCTAGACCCTAATGGAAAAGATTTAAATGCTGTGAGTCAATCCAATTTTCTTTCATTAACTTCTCGATTAGGAGTAAAAGTAAAAGGACCAAGTGTTTGGGGCGCAAAAATGAGCGGAACACTTGAAGGTGATTTTTACGGAAATACGGAAGCTTCAATCGGATTATTAAGATTACGTCATGCTTATGTGAATATGGATTGGTCGAAAACTTCCTTGACAATGGGACAAACTTGGTACCCAACGTTTATTCCAGAAGTATTTCCTGGTGTAGCAAATTTCAACACAGGAATTATGTTTAATCCTTTTGGATGGGCAACTCAAGTAAAATTGAAACAAAATTTTACTAAAGAATTTTCGGGTATAGTTACCGCATATAAAGAAAGAGAATTCACTGCTCCTGGACCTGGAGCGCAAAATTCTGCAGCTATTAATTCTTCTTTGCCATCTTTAAATGCTCAATTGCAATATAAAGGAAAAAATGTATTATTAGGTTTGGGTGCCGAGTATAAAACAATGCAACCTTTGACTACAAGTGCTACAAATCTTTCCACTTCTGAGAAGGTAAATAGTTCTTCCGTTTTTGGATTTGCTAAATATTCAAATGATAAATTTCTTGTAAAAGTGTATGGGATTTCAGGTGGTAATTTGAATAATTTGGTGATGTTAGGAGGTTTTACAGGAACAACATCTGCTTCGGGAATTCAATCGTATGATCCAACAAAAACAACTGCTTTTTGGATAGATATTGCAAGTAATGGAAAAGCTATTGCACCAGGATTGTTTTTTGGAACTACTAAAAATAACGGTGCTGACACCGCTGCTGGAACTGCGGCACAGATTTATGGTAGAGGAATTACAGGTGCGAGAGTGATTGATAATGTTTGGAGAGTTTCTGGAAGAGTTGATTTCAAGAAAAATAAATTCAGAGTTTCACCAGAATTAGAATATACTTCAGCAACTTGGGGTGATGCAGATTTATTTGCAAAAGCAACCACAAATAAAAAGGACGTTAATAACTTCCGTGTAATGATATCTTGCGTATATTCGTTTTAAATATTTAACCAAAATTAACCACAAAAATAATTATTTATGAAAGAAAAATCAACAAAAGGAATTTGGAAAGTAATATCCGCTTCCTCAATGGGAACAATGATTGAATGGTACGATTTCTACATTTTTGGAAGTTTAGCCGTTGTTATTTCAACAAAGTTTTTCCCTTCTGACAATCCAACAGCTGCCTTTTTGTCAACATTGGCAACATTTGCGGCAGGTTTCGTAGTGCGACCGTTTGGCGCTTTGTTCTTCGGTAGATTAGGAGATTTAATCGGAAGAAAATACACATTTATGGTTACGCTTGTATTGATGGGAGGAGCAACTTTTTTAATTGGTTGTATTCCAAGTTACGAAACCATTGGGTTTATGGCACCATTATTAGTTTTATTACTTCGTTTGTTGCAAGGTCTTGCACTAGGAGGAGAATATGGTGGAGCCGCAACTTATGTAGCCGAACATTCTCCTGTTGGACAACGAGGATATTGGACTTCTTGGATTCAAACTACAGCAACAGTGGGATTATTTATTTCATTAATGGTAATTTTAGCGACAAGAAATATTTTAACTCCTGAAGAATTTGATGCTTGGGGTTGGAGAGTACCATTTTGGGTTTCAATTATTATGGTTGGAGTTTCTTATTTGATTAGAAAAAACATGGACGAATCTCCTGTATTTGCTAAAGCGAAAGCCGAAGGAAAAACAAGTACAAATCCATTAAAAGAAAGTTTTGGAAATCGTTACAATATGAAATTCGTACTGTTGGCTTTATTTGGAGCCACAATGGGACAAGGAGTTGTTTGGTACACTGGACAATTCTATGCTATGAGTTTCATGAAAACAGTAATGTCAATTGATTCTTCTCAGGTTGATGGATTATTAGGAATTTCATTATTATTAGGAACGCCATTTTTCATTGTATTTGGTTGGATGAGTGATAAAGTAGGAAGAAAATACATTATGATGGGTGGTATGTTGTTGGCAATTTTGCTATACAGACCAATCTATAAAGCGATGTATGAAACTACTTCTGTAAAAAATAAAACTGAAATAGTTGAAAAAACTACTTTATTAGCGGAATTAAAAGAGAACAAAAAGAAAACTATGGATTCCATTTATACTACAAACAAAGTATATTCTGATGAAACTACTTTACTTGAAGTAAAAACGGTATCTTTAGAAAATGGAAAAGCAATGGTTGTTGATGGAAAACCAAAAGTTGAAGTCAAAACAACAATCAAAATCAACAATAATGACAGATGGTCATTGATATTCTTAATATTTATTCAAGTATTATTTGTAACAATGGTTTACGGTCCAATTGCAGCTTTCCTTGTAGAAATGTTCCCAGTAAAAATTCGATACACCTCAATGTCATTGCCGTATCATATTGGAAATGGAATATTTGGAGGTTTACTTCCAGCGATTTCAACCTATTTTGTAACACACGCAAAAGATTCAGGAATGCCAGAATTTTACCTTGAAGGTCTTTGGTATCCAATTGTAATTGCATCTGTTTGTTTTGTAATTGGAATGGTTTACATTAAAAATAACGATAAAAATATTCACGTTTAAAATATATATTATGAATCAATTAAAACGAGTATTAGGAATGGTTTGGGTAGCACTTGCAATAGCTGCTGCCTATTTTTGCATCTTTGAATTTGGATTACCAAAATTTGCTTCAGGCAAACAAGACGATTTAGTTTTTGGAATTATCATCCTTTTTGTATTAACGCCTTTAATAGTTTTGGGTTTAGGAACATTTGGTTACTATGCCTTAATGGGTGATTATGACGAAAAAATTCACAAATAAAATTTAATCAAAAAATAACAATCTCTGCCTTTTTTAATCGCAGGGATTGTTTATTTTTATTGCAATATGAAAAAGAGACACGAACAAAAATTGGTTATTCTTTCAATGCTATCCCTAATGGCGTTGAATATTCCACTTTTGTTACTATTTGATAGTGCAAAACCACTTTTTGGGTTGCCTATAATTTACATCTATTTCATTTCTGTTTGCCTATTTTCAATTGGTGTTACTTTCATAATTTTAAAAAAATACCATGAGTAGCATTGGACTTTTATTAATTCTTGGATTATATGTTCTAATGCTCTTTTATATTGCGCATTGGGCTGAAAAAAGAAACCATTCAAAATGGACAAATAACCCTTACATTTATTCTTTTTCCTTAGCTGTTTATTGTACTGCTTGGACTTATTATGGAAGTATTGGTGTTGCCGCCAATTCAGGTTTGAATTATTTACCAATGTATGTTGGTCCAATTATCATCATTCCACTTTGGATGCTAATTCTCAAAAAAATCATTCGTATTTCAAGAGTAAATAAAATTTCAAGTATTGCCGATTTTATATCCTTACGATATGGAAATAGTCGTTTTTTAGGGGCATTGGTTACATTTGTTTGCGTCGTTGGAATTCTACCTTATATATCATTGCAATTAAAATCTATTTCAGAAACATTTCACTTAGTAACTAAAACTGCCTCAAGTTCAAATGTATTTACAGACACGACAACTTTTGTTTGCATTGCATTAGCATTATTTGCTTCTTATTATGGAACAAGATATGCCGATGCGTCCGAAAAAAGGCGAGGGATTGTTACCGCTGTTGCATTAGAATCGATTATAAAATTAGTTTTCTTCCTCATAATTGGAATTTATGTTACCTATTTTGTTTATGATGGTTTTGGAGATATTTATTCTAAAGCTTCTGTTTTAGAAGGTTTTGAAGCTAAAAATACGATTGGTGGTTTGGCAAAAGGAATCAATTGGTTTTTTCTTTGTTTACTTTCAATGTTTGCTGTTTTTTTATTACCACGACAATTTCACACTGCAATTGTAGAAAACAATAAAGAATCACATATCAAAACTGCAATGTGGCTTTTTCCCTTGTATTTGTTACTGTTTAATATCTTTGTATTCCCAATTGCATGGGGTGGAAACATACTTTTTCAAGGAAAAGGAATGAATTCTGATACGTATTCACTATTAATTCCTCAATTTTTTAACAATAATTTCTTGACTGTTTTGGTGTTTTTAGGAGGTTTTTCAGCAGCAATTTCTATGATTGTTGTATCTTCAATAGCACTTTCTACAATGGTTAGTAATAACTTTTTAATTCCTTACGGATTTATCGGTTCGTTACAAAATTCATCGCCAGAGAAAAATAGCAAACGGATTTTAAACAGTCGTAAAATCGGAATTTTCATTCTTATAATTTTAGGATATGCAATCTACAGAGTTTTTATTTTAGATTATTCATTGGTATCCATTGGACTCGTTTCCTTTGTAATTGTTGGGCAATTAGCACCTTCTTTTTTTGGTGCTTTATTTTGGAGACGAGGTTCAAAACAAGGCGCAATTACTGGAATCGTAATTGGTTTTCTAATTTGTATTTATACGCTTTTGATTCCTTATGCTATTGGAATTACTGATTCAACCCACCAATTTATTCAAAATGGTCCTTGGGGAATTGAACTTTTAAAACCTTTTCAACTTTTTGGTTTGGATTATTTGCAACCCATTCCACACGCTGTTTTTTGGAGTTTATTTTTTAATATGATTTCCTATTTTGCAATTTCTGTTAGTTTCAAAGGAAATTACAGAGAACGAAATTATGCTGAAATGTTTGTCGATATTGACAAGTACAATTCCAATCACGAAGATGCCTTTGTTTGGAAAGGAACGGCTTATATTTCTGATATTCAAAAAGTATTGCTTCGTTTTCTTGGTGAAGCCAAAACGAAAAGAGCTCTTTCTATTTTTAATTTAAAATACAATATTGATAAAGATGTAACCACTGCCGATGCTCGATTTATAAAGTTTGCAGAAAATTTATTAACGGGGCATATCGGAACTGCTTCTGCCAAAATATTAATTTCAAATGTGGTAAAAGAGGATAAAATTTCACTCACAGAAGTATTAAGAATTTTAGAAGAATCGAAAGAAAATATTTTGGTAAATAAGAAATTAACTGAAACTTCAAACGAATTAAAATTAATATCTACTCAATTAAAGGATGCAAATCAAGAGTTGGTAAACAAAGATGTTCAAAAAGATGAATTTTTAGATACCGTAACCCACGAGTTAAGAACGCCAATTACGGCAATTCGTGCAGCAAGCGAAATTCTTCACGATGACGATGATATGCCAGAAGATCTCAGAAAGCAATTTCTTCAAAATATAATTTCTGAATCCGACAGATTGAATCGCTTAATTGATAAAATATTAGATTTAGAAAAATTTGAAACTGGTAAGCAAAAGTTGTATTTATCCAATAATGATATTGTAAAAACAATCAGAAACACATTAGAATCTTTACGTCAATTAATTAAAAACAAACACATTACAGTTGAATTTAATCAAGGTTCAAATGAAATAAAGGCATTTTATGATGAAGAACGAATTGTTCAAGTCATTCACAATTTGATTTCCAATGCTATTAAATTTTGTGATGAAACTTATGGTAAAATCACGATTTCAATTGTTGAAAATCACGACGTAATTGAAGTTAAAATTCATAATAATGGAAAAGGAATTGCCGATAATGATTTTGAAGCTATTTTCGATAAATTCTATCAATCAAGAAATCAAAATGTAAAAAAACCAATCGGAAGTGGATTGGGATTGGCGATTTGTAAAAAAATAATTGAACATCATAAAGGAACAATTTGGGCAGAAAATACTGATGGAGGAGGAGCAATGTTTACTTTTACACTTCCCAATTATAAAACCAATAAAAATACTTAAAATGAAGAAAATTTTAATTGTTGATGATGAACCAAACATCGTAATGGCTTTAGAATATACTTTCAAAAAAAATAATTTTGAAGTTTTTATTGCTCGCGATGGACAAGAAGCATTGGATATTTTAAAAAATCAGCAACCAGACATTATTATTTTGGATGTGATGATGCCCAATGTTGACGGTTTTGAAACGCTAAAGCAAATAAAAAAAGACGAGCGATTACAGCATTGTAAGGTTTTGTTTTTATCGGCAAAAAACAAAGAAAAAGACATTGAAAAAGGATTAGAATTAGGGGCAAATTTATATGTTGTCAAGCCCTTTTCAGTTAAGAAATTAGTAGAACAAGTACACGAATTATTAGACAGTTAGTAAAATATAAAATCATTTCATTTCAATCCATAAATCTTTTTTAACACAACGCAAAAAATGAATTACAACGAATTATACTCAAAAAGTATAAACCAACCCGAAGCATTTTGGAAAGAACAAGCCGATTCTGTTGATTGGTACAACAAGCCAGAACTCATTTTATCTAAAGATGAAAATGGGTATCCACTTTGGTTTAAAGATGGCGAATTAAATATTTGTTATCTCGCATTAGACAAGCACATTCAGGATGGTTTTGGCGATAATGTAGCTTTGATTTACGATTCACCTGTTACTCAAACTGTAAAAAAATATACGTATTCTGAAGTTAAAATTGAAGTTGCAAAATTAGCAGGAGGAATGCAATCTTTAGGTTTAAAAAAGGGCGATACCGCAGTAATTTATATGCCAATGATTCCTCAAGCTGCGTTTGCAATGTTGGCTTGTGCTCGAATAGGAGTGACACATTCTGTAGTATTTGGTGGATTTGCACCGCACGAATTGGCAATTAGAATAGATGATTGTAAACCTCGATTGATAATTACGGCTTCGTCAGGAATTGAAATCGATCGATTAATTGCGTATAAACCTTTGGTGGACGAAGCAATTGTATTGGCATCGCATAAACCTAAAAAAGTAATCGTTTTCAATAGAAAACTAGGAGCTCGAATTCCATTCAAAAAATACGATGTTGATTATGATGCTTTGGTTTATGGTTCAGAAGAAACAGCTTGTGTTCCTGTAAATGCATCGCATCCGTTATATGTTTTATACACTTCTGGAACAACTGGAAAACCAAAAGGAATTGTCAGAGATACAGGAGGTTACGCTATTGCACTTAAATATTCAATGAACAATATTTATGGATTAAAACCAGACGATGTATTTTGGGCTGCTTCGGATGTTGGTTGGGTAGTAGGACATAGTTTTATTGTTTACGGTCCGTTAATTAATAGAAATACAACTATAATTTTTGAAGGAAAACCAATTAGAACGCCGGATTCAAGCACGTTTTGGAGAATTATTGAGGAGCATAAAGTCAATGCAATGTTTACGGCACCAACAGCTATTCGAGCCATAAAAAAGGAAGATCCAAACGGAGATTTCATCAAGAAATACGATTTAAGCTCTTTAAAAACGCAATTTCTTGCCGGCGAACGTTGCGATGTTGCAACATTGGAATGGTATAACGAACAAATTCCTGTTCCCGCAATTGACCATTGGTGGCAAACAGAATCAGGATGGCCAATGGTTTCAAATATGATAGGAATTGAAAAACCATTTGTAAAACCAGGTTCGGTTGGAAAAGCCGTTTGTGGCTATGACATTCGTATTTTTGATGATAAAGGAAATGAATTAGTTGCAAACGATGAAGGATATGTCGTAATTAAATTACCTTTGCCACCGGGAACTTTATTGGATTTATGGAAAGACAATGCTCGTTTTCAATCGGATTATTTAACGAAGTTTCCAGGGTTTTATTTCTCTGGGGATGGCGGATATAAAGATGAAGATAATTATATTTTCATTACAGGAAGAGTTGACGATGTTATAAATGTTGCTGGTCACAGACTTTCAACTTCCGAAATGGAAGAAATTGTAGCGTCTCATTCTTCGGTTGCTGAATGTGCCGTTGTGGGAATTAATGATGCTTTGAAAGGGCAAGTTCCTTTGGCATTGGTTGTAACCAAATTAGGCGAAACGATGGAACATTTCCAATTAGAACAAGAAATTGTTCAACTCGTTAGAAAGCAAATTGGAGCGGTCGCTTCACTAAGAAATGTTGTCATTGTACAGCGATTACCAAAAACACGTTCGGGTAAAATTCTGCGAAAATTAATGCGAAGTATTGCCGATGGTGATAATTTTCAAGTTCCCTCGACTATTGACGATGAAAATATTGTAGATGAAATAATAGAGGTTTTAACGAAATATGAAATTGGCTCTTTCGGGCTAAAATAATTAATAAATAGAATATAAATAAACGATTAAACATTAAAAAAATGAGTTACTACAAAATTGACAATTTAGAACAGTATTTCAAACATTACAACAAATCAATTCGTGAGCCAAGAAAATTCTGGGGAAAAGTGGCATCAGAAAATTTTACGTGGTACCAAGAATGGGAAAAAGTAATCGATTTTGATATGGCTGAAGCCAAAATACAGTGGTTTGTAGGCGCAAAAGTGAATATTGTAAAGAATTGTATTGACAGACATTTGGCACGAAAAGGAGATAAAACGGCCATTATATTTGAGCCAAATGATCCAAGTGAAGCGGCACAACATATTTCGTACAATGAATTGCACGAGCGCGTTTGCAAAATGGCAAATGTACTTCGGGAGCAAGGAATTGAAAAAGGAGATCGTGTTTGTATTTACCTGCCTATGATTCCGGAATTAGCAATAACTACTTTGGCATGTGCAAGAATTGGTGCCGTTCATTCAGTTGTATTTGCTGGTTTTTCTGCTTCTGCTGTTGCAACAAGAATAAACGATAGCGATTGTAAAATGGTCATCACTTCTGATGGAGGTTTTCGTGGAAACAAAACTATCGACTTAAAAGGAATCATTGACGAAGCTTTAATAAATTGTCCTTGTGTAGAAAAAGTATTGGTTGCCAAAAGAACTTTTTCTAATAT
>CANFVB010000053.1 GCA_947450355.1 Bacteroidota bacterium | reverse complement strand
TTTTTTTATTTTTAGTTGCCCTATTACTTTTTTATAATAGGGGTGACTAAAAGAGTAACAACATTTTTCATGTGTTTTTTGACCCAATGTCAAAAACTAAAAAGCCCTCTAATCACCGCATTTTTACGGTAATAAAACATTTAAATCACCGCATTTATCAATATTGAGTCATGTATTTCAAACACTATATGTTTATACATATAAATCTAAATAAAAATAATAAATTATATCTAATTACATATAATATTGTATATTTGTGCAAATTTATATCTAATTGCATATAATGAAAACATTATCAGATTTTGTTAAAGAACGAAGAAAAGAAGTAAATCTAACTCAAGAAGAGTTTGCAGAACGAATTGGCGTTGCTCTTACTGTGATAAGAAAGATTGAGCAAGGAAAGACAAATATGAACCTTGATAAAGTGAACTTGGTTTTGAAAATGTTTGGTCATGAATTAGTGCCAGTAAAAATATTAGATAAGACGAAATGAGACAAGCAAATATTTTTTATAGATCAGTTTTGGCTGGAGTGTTAACAGAAACTAATGATGGAGAGTATGTATTTAAGTATGTGGAATCCTACATTAAAAGTCATCCTAACGATTTTATTACTTTCACAATGCCGGTAACTTCAAAAGAATTTATTGATAAAAGGTTATTCCCTTTTTTTGATGGATTAATTCCCGAAGGCTGGTTATTAGATATAGTAGTGAAAAATTGGAAACTTAACCCCAATGATAGAATGGGATTGCTATTGTCTTGTTGTCAAAATTGTATTGGTGCTGTGAGTGTTGTTCCAATTAAAAATGAAAATGATGAATAAATGTTTATACTGTTACAAAGTAGTTGAAACTGGTGCAGATTTTCATGAAAAATGTAGTCTAGATTTCTTTGGATTGAAAAATCCTCCATTACTTCCATACGCTTTAAATCAAATGACGGATTTGGCAAAAAATGTTGTGGAAAGAAGTGTTGCTGTTCCAGGTGTACAACCAAAACTATCCATGTCTATTGTAAAAGATAAATTTGAAAAAACCGATGAAAGATTAACTATTGTTGGAGCGTTAGGGGGGAATTATATTTTTAAACCACCCAATAGTGATTTTGTTGAAATGCCGGAGAATGAACATGTAACAATGAGAATTGCAGAATCTTTTGGAATTAAAGTAGTGCAAAGTAGTTTAGTTCGTTTAGCATCAGGAGAACTTTCATATATTACCAAACGTATTGATAGGGCGACAGATGGAACTAAAATTCATATGATAGATATGTTTCAAATTACAGAAGCATTTGATAAGTATAAAAGTTCGATGGAAAAAGTAGGAAAAGCACTTCAAAGCTATTCCGAAAATCCGATTTTGGATAAATTGTTTCTATTTGAATTAACCTTATTCTGTTATTTGACTGGTAATAATGATATGCATCTAAAAAACTTTTCGATGATTTCTACACCATCGGGCTGGATATTGGCACCAGCTTATGACTTATTAAATGTTGCAATAGTAAATCCTGATGATAAAGAAGAATTAGCATTAACACTTGAATCTAAAAAAAACAAACTAAAATTAGAAGATTTTGTAAAATTTGGAACTCGATTAGAATTAAATGAAAAGCAAATTAAAGGTGTTTTCAAAAGATTTTTAAAGAACAAACATCAAGCAATCAATTGGATTGGTAAATCATTTTTGTCAGAAAAGATGAAAACAAATTATTTAGAATTGTTAGAAACTCGATATAGTAAAGTTTTGGAATAAGTTAAATCTATCTAATTCATTCAATTTAATAGTTTAATGATTAATTTTTTTTAGTTTTTTCATCACACTTCCTCACTTGAATTCCTCACTTGAATAAAATGAGTTCTTGATTTTTTTAATAAAAAGACATAAAAAAACCCTTAATATATTGAATATTAAGGGTTTGTCATTGTAGCGAGGACGGGAGTTGAACCCGTGACCTCAGGGTTATGAATCCTGCGCTCTAACCGACTGAGCTACCTCGCCATTTTTGCGGTTATTTGCATTTTGAATGCGGGTGCAAATATAAAACATAAATCAGATGTTGCAAATATAAATCAAAGAAAAAAAAATATATTTTAAAATGCTTTTTTTTTCGTTATTAAATCTATATATTTCCGAAAAATTATAGGTACACATGGACACAAAAGTAAGATACGAATTAGAGTTCCCCCTAAACTCATCACCACAATTATTATATCAATATATTTCTACACCTTCTGGGCTTTCTGAATGGTTTGCCGATAACGTGAATTCTCGAGGCGAATTCTTTACATTTATTTGGGATGGATCGGAAGAGAAAGCCCGTCTATCCTCGAAAAAATCAGACGAGAAAGTTAAATTTAGATGGATTGATGAAGACAATAAAGACACTGATTTTTATTTTGAATTGCGAATTCTTGAAGACGAAATCACGAAGGACGTTTCTTTAATGGTTACGGATTATGCGGTGGAAGAAGATTTAGACGAGGTGAAATTGCTTTGGGAAAGTCAAATTTCAGACCTAAAACATGTTATAGGTTCTGTTTAGATTTTCGTAATTTAGACTTATATTTGTCACGCTTTAGGCGTGACTTTTTTTTTATGATAAACTTCAACGGAACTATTACTTCATCGGACTCTAATTTATTGGTTAATAATCGTGCTTTTCTATATGGTGATGGCGTATTTGAAACCTTAAAAATAATTGACAACAAGATTCTTTTTCTCGAAGATCATTATTTTAGATTGATGGCTTCGATGCGTGTCGTTCGGATGGAAATCCCTATGAATTTTACTATGGAATATTTTGAAGAACAAGTACTTTCTTTGGCTATTGCCAATGGTTGCCAAGCTTCTGCAAGAGCCAGAATTACGGTTTATAGAAATGAAGGTGGGTATTATTTGCCAAAGCAGCGGTCGGTTTCGTTTTTGATAAACTGCGTTCCTTTAGAAAATACGGTCTATTCAAATGATTTAAAGCCGTATGAAGTTGATTTGTATAAAGATTTTTATGTGACCAAGCAGTTGCTTTCTTCTATAAAAACAACCAATAAAATAATCAATATCACAGGAAGTATTTTTGCGGATGAAAACGGACTTGAAAATTGCCTGATTCTTAATGATGACAAAAATGTAATTGAAGCCTTGAACGGCAATTTATTTATAGTTTTTGAAGGTAAATTGATTACGCCGCCGATTTCAGAAGGTTGTTTGAACGGAGTAATGCGAAAACAAATTTTGGGATTGGCTTCAAAAATGGAAGGTTTGGAAGTGGTTGAAGAACCAATTTCGCCTTTTAATCTTCAAAAATCCGACGAATTATTTATTACCAATGTTATAAAGGGGATTCAATCGATAACCAAATACCGCAAAAAAGAATTTGGAAATACCGTTGCCAATGAATTAGTGAAGCGATTGAACGCTCAAATTAGATTGTCTTAATTCCACAATGGATTTTCGGGTGCATTTGCCCAATAAAGGTATTCTCCGCCAAGTTCTTGTAGTTTTTCTTTCCAAAAATCGGTTGCTTCTTTGCTAATAATCTTATTTTTATATTGATTTTCTACCGCAATCCAGGAATTCGATTCAATTTCGTCTTCTAATTGATTCGGATCCCAACCGGTATATCCAAGGAAAAATCGAATGTTGTCTTTTTTGACAGCGCCACTATTGATGAGGATTTTTGTCATTTCAAAATTCCCGCCCCAATAGATTCCGTTAGAAATCTCGATGCTATTGGTAATAATTTCGGGTATATTATGAATGAAATACAGATTTTCTTGTTCAACCGGACCGCCATTATAAATAGTAAAATCTGCATCGATGTCGGGAACTAAATCGTGAAGTGTATATTTTAGTGGTTTGTTAAGGATAAAACCAACGGTACCGTCTTCATTATAATCTGCCAATAAAAGTATGGATCTGTTGAATGACAAATCACAAATCACGGAAGGTTCTGCTATTAGCAATTTTCCTTTTTTAATTTTTTCTGAAATCATCGTATTCTATTTTAGTTTAAATAAATTTAAAATCAAATGTCTGTTTTTCCAAAATTAATCGATTATCGTAAAAAAAAAGCCACGCAATAGCGTGGCTTTAATTTATATTGTAAATTATTAGTTTACAGCTGTTTCTAAATCTGCTCCAGCTTTAAATTTAACAACTTTTTTAGCAGCAATTTTGATAGTTGCTCCAGTTTGTGGATTTCTTCCGTCTCTTGCAGCTCTTGCAGTAACAGACCAAGATCCGAAACCTACTAAAGATACTCTTCCACCTTTTTTCAAAGTTCCGCTTACATTTCCTAAAAATGATTCTAAAGCTGATTTTGCAGCTGCTTTAGTAATTCCTGCGTCAGCAGCGATTGCGTCAATTAATTCTGATTTGTTCATAATAATAGTTATTAAATGTTGGTTAAAATTTCATTACAGTAACAAAATTAGTAGGAATTCGTTACCACGCAAGACTTTTTTAAAATATTTACTCGTTTTGTTGATAACTTTCTGTATTTGTTCATAAACCTACTGTTTTTCAGCGTTTTTATAATTAAATCAGTGTTTTAGCACCCTAACAAACTATAGCTTTTTCAGAAAATGACATTCCATTTAAAAGTTCTGAAGCAGTCATTTTTTTCTTTCCAGGAAATTGCAAACTCAAAATCTGTATAAATCCATTGGCTACGGCTATTTTCAATTCTTTCTTAGTTGCAATTATCTTTCCAACAGGTTCTGAATGTTCCTCAACAATTATTTTCGATTCATATATTTTTACATTCCATTCTTGGTCGTTATCTTTAAAATAGCACCAAGCAACAGGATAAGGCGATAATCCACGGATGAGGTTGTGAATTTCTCTAGCCGATTGCTTCCAATTAATCTTACAATTGTCCTTGTCTAATTTATATGCTGTTTTTATTTCGTCATTATTTTCCTGAATTTTTGGATTCACATTTCCAGATTCAATTAATTGTAATGTCTTTAAAACGGTTTCACTTCCCAAAACCATTAATCGGTCGTGCAATTGCCCTGCATTTTCTTCTTCATCAATTTCGATTTCCGAACTCAAAATCATTGCACCGGTATCAATTTTGTCGTCTATATAAAAGGTAGTCACGCCAGTTTTAGTTTCGCCATTGATAATCGCCCAATTAATTGGTGCTGCGCCACGATAATTTGGAAGCAATGAGGCGTGCAAATTAAACGTACCGTATTTTGGCATTTCCCAAACTACTTTTGGCAACATTCTAAAAGCGACAATAATTTGTAAATTGGCATTCAAAGCCTTTAATTCCGATAAAAAACCTTCGTCTTTTAAATTTGTAGGTTGCAAAAGCGTCAAATTATTTTCTAAAGCATATTCCTTAACAGCCGAATATTTTATTTTTTGACCACGACCCGCAGGTTTGTCAGCCGCTGTAATAACGCCAACAATTTCGTAGTTGTTCTTTAATATAGTATCCAAAATGCCAACAGCAAATTCGGGAGTTCCCATAAAAACGATGCGTAATTTTTCCATTATGATTTCAAAGTGTATTTATTGTTGGGTTTTATGAGAATGCGATTACTTTCTAACAAGTTTTGCAATGCAAAGATAATTGCATCTGTCGATTTTTTGGTATGAATTTGAATTTCTCTTGAATTTAATGGTGCAACTTTCAATAACGAAAGAATGAGTTCTCGGAGGTCTTCCGTTTCTATTTCTGGTTCTTTCCGCCCAATACAATAGGAGCAAATGCCACAATTTACATCCGATTTTTCCCCAAAATAATTCAGTATCAATTTGCTTTTGCAATTTTCAGTGTCTTTTACAAATTCTAAAACCGATTTCAATTGCTCTTTTTTCAGATTATTTTGTATTTCTAAATGTTTTGAAACACCATTAATTGTTCGTTCATCTTCTCTAATCACATTGAAAATCAATTGAGTATCATTGCTTTTTGCGTGATATTCTATAATTCCTTTTTCCATTAATTGATGCAATAACGCATTTACGGCAGTTTCATTGGTTTCCGCTTTTTTTGCAATCATCGCCATATTCAAAGCTGCGGGAACTTCGTGTATTCCAGGATAGGAGCGGAGCAAAGCCAATAAAATCGGTTCGTCTTTTCTATTCAAACTCATATACCGTAGCACTTCTTTGGAAGGAATTATAAATTGAACCGTCACTTTTTCTGAAAATTCTTGCGACAAAGTAATAATTCCTTGACGGTCTAAAAACTGCATTGCATTATAGGTTTTCAAAATCGGAAATTCATATTTTCCACAAAACTGATTCAAATTAAATGAAAATTGCTCTTCAATTCCTTCGCCATAAGCAATTTGGAAATAATTACACAATTTCACATACATAGTATTTAGAAATTTTTTATCGGGCAAAACAGCAATAAACTGACTTTCAGCATTTGATTTATCGGAAGGACTTGTCAGCAAAACGGCATACGCTTTTTCTTCATTTCTTCCTGCACGACCCGCTTCCTGATAATAATTTTCTATATTTTCGGGCAACTGAATATGGATTACGGTTTTCACATTTGCCTTGTCAATCCCCATTCCAAAAGCATTGGTAGCCACAATCACTTGCGCTTCTTCAGACATCCAAAGCTGCATATTTTTATCTTTTTCCTTTGCCGATAATCCCCCGTGATAATACGTAGATTGGAATCCCAACGCTTGCAATTGCGACGAAACATCCAAACACGATTTCCTGTTTCGCACATATATAATAGAAGGTTCTGGATTTTTCTTCAAAATTTGTTCCATCCGAAACAATTTATCTTCGGCTTCCAAAACAAAATAAGCGACATTTTCTCTGTTAAATGATTTCTGAAATACTGCCGTTTTTTCCAATCCCAATTGCAAAATCACATCTTCCTGAACTCTTTTCGTTGCCGAAGCGGTCAATGCTATAAAAGGAACTTTTGGAAAATGAGTTTTTAAATTGGAAATTTTCAAATACGAAGGTCGAAAATCGTGCCCCCATTGCGACACACAATGAGCTTCATCAATTGCAATAATAGAAATCGGTAATTGCTTAATTCGTTCCAAAACCCACTCGGTTTGCAAACGCTCTGGCGACAGGTATAAAAACTTATAATTCCCAAATTGACAGTTGTCTAAAAGCGTTACCAATTCGTCCGATTTTATACCGCCAGTTAACGCAATTGCTTTAATATCAAGTTTTTGTAAGTTCTGAACTTGATCCTTCATCAACGCAACCAATGGAGAAATCACCAAACAAATCCCGTCATTCATCAAAGCTGGAACTTGAAAACATATCGATTTTCCACCGCCAGTTGGCAACAAAGCAAACGTATCTTGACCGCTCAAAACAGAGTCAATAATCTCTTTTTGAAGCGATCTAAACTGATCGTGTTTCCAATATTTTTGAAGAATTTCTAACGCTTTTGGCATTTATTTTCGCTTAAAGTTTCAGGTATTTCAACAAAACCCGAACTAAATTTGCTCTAAGATAAAAAGAATTCTGTTATCCAAGGTATCTTTTGGCACTTCAATTAATTCGTAGCCATAATTTTGATACGTTTCCGTAAGGTGATTGTAAATCAATTTTGCCTGTTCATAATTCTCGTAACGGGCGTCATCACTCACATAAATCTCTTCCCAAGGCGGAAGAATGAATATTTTTGTATAGGTATTTTCACGACAAGCAACATCAAAAAAAGAAGGATAACTGTCGCCAATATAATGCATATATGCCAAAACATCAGGAATTCCTCGGTCTAAAAAAACAATTTCGTGAGGCTCATTTTGCGCATTCAAAAACTGTTTTTTGCGTCCTTCCAAAAGCAATTCACTAAAAAGCAACGGATTTTCAAGAAACAATTGCTCAATTCCTTGCTTCTTCGCTTCCATCGTCACCTCCCGTGAAATCTCAGGATAACAGCAATATCCGCGCTCTAAAAGCCCATCGATAATCGTTGTTTTCCCTGTTCCAGGCCCGCCAATAATAACTATGATTTCCTTTTGCACTTTTTGGATATAAGGCGCAAATTTACTTAAACTAATCGGGATTTAAAAAGATTATTTCTCTTTTGGAGCGAATTGTTCCCGCATTTTCAGGAAATGCAATTCCTGCTGTCCATTTCAATCCACGAGATTGCTTCGTGCCTCGCAATGACGTGGGATTTCCATTTCCATCAGGGCTAAAAATTTATTCATTTGAACTTTTGTAAATTTCAAAAACACAATCAAACTTTATAATTCACAAATTTTACCTTATATTTGCTATAATATATATTAGAATGGACAAGGACACCAAGGAATTTTATGAAAGATTGAAGACAGAATTGAACAATAGCAATACTTGGCCAGCCGAATATTTGTTCAAATTCATCGTACCAACAGACCAAGAAAAAATAGAAAAAGTAGAGAATGCATTCAACAGTATGGGTGCCGTAATTGAAACCAAAAATTCAAAAACAGGCAAATATACCAGCATCTCAATTGACGTTCAAATGCCAAATGCACAAAAAATAATTGACAAATACCTTGAACTTTCAACAGTAAAAGGTATAATTTCCCTATAAATTATGGTTACAAAATATCAAAAAGAAGTAGCAAACGATGTAGTCTTTAATTTAGAATACAATTCAGAAAGAAAACATCTTATCATTCCAGAATATGGTCGTCATTTACAAAAATTGATTGAGCAAGCAACCGCCATTGAAGACCCAATCGAGCGTAATAAAGCCGCAAAATATATTATCCAAGTAATGGGAAGTTTAAACCCACACCTTCGCGACGTATTGGATTTTCAACACAAACTTTGGGATCAACTTTTCATTATGTCCGACTTCAAATTGGATGTAAATTCACCATATCCAATTCCAACTCGTGAGGTTTTACAACTAAAACCGGATGTTTTAAAATACCCACAAAACTTTCCAAAGTATCGTTTTTATGGCAATAATATCAAATATATGATTGATGTTGCCAACAAATGGGAAGACGGCGATATGAAAATGGCGTTGATTAAGGTTATTGCCAATCACATGAAAAAATCATATTTAAGTTGGAACAAAGACACCGTAAAAGACGATGTGATTTTCGAACATTTATATGAACTCTCAGGCGGAAAAATCAACATGCTTCAAAGTACAGAAGCACTTTTGAACACCTCAGATTTAATGAGAACTAATAAGCGTATTTCTAATAAAATCAATCCTTCGGGACCGCTTATTAAACCAAAAATTACCAAATCAGGAAAGCCAAACAATCCAATTCACAAAAATCAACCAAGAAAACCTTTGTAAAAATTTATAATTTATAATTAAAAATTCATAATTAAAAAATATGGGAACATTTAAAATTGAAGGTGGCATTCGACTAAAAGGGGATATCACTCCACAAGGAGCAAAAAACGAAGCATTACAAATTTTGTGTGCGGTGCTTTTAACTCCAGAAAAAGTCACTATCAACAATATTCCAGACATTATTGATGTTAATAAATTAATTACTTTATTAGGTAATTTAGGAGTTAAAATTCAAAGAAATTCTACAAGTTCTATAACTTTTCAGGCCGACGAAGTAAATGTAGGCTATTTAGAAACCGAAGCTTTCAAAAAAGAAGGCGGTTCTTTAAGAGGTTCTATAATGATTGTTGGACCACTTTTGGCACGTTTCGGAAGAGGATATATTCCAAAACCAGGTGGGGACAAAATTGGACGCAGAAGATTAGACACGCACTTTGAAGGTTTTATAAATCTTGGAGCAAAATTCCGTTACAACAGAGAAGACCATTTTTATGGTGTAGAAGCTGCTGACGGATTGGTTGGTGCCGATATGTTATTGGACGAAGCCTCGGTTACAGGAACTGCAAACATTGTGATGGCTGCCGTTTTAGCCAAAGGGAAAACATCAGTTTATAATGCTGCTTGCGAACCATATTTACAACAATTATGTAAAATGTTGAATTCAATGGGCGCTAAAATAACTGGAGTAGGTTCCAATTTATTGACCATTGAAGGAGTTCAAAATTTGGGTGGATGCGAACACAGAATCCTTCCAGATATGATTGAAATCGGTTCTTGGATTGGGCTTGCCGCAATGACTAGAAGTGAAATTACAATCAAAAATGTAAGTTGGGAAAACTTAGGAGTTATTCCAAATACGTTCAGAAAATTAGGAATTACCCTTGAAAAAAGAGGCGACGATATTTATATTCCAGCTCATACTAATGGCTATGAAATAAAAACCGACATTGATGGTTCAATTCTTACTATTGCTGATGCGCCTTGGCCAGGTTTTACACCCGATTTATTGAGTATCGTTTTGGTAGTTGCCACACAAGCAAAAGGCGATGTGCTAATTCACCAAAAAATGTTTGAAAGCCGTTTGTTTTTCGTTGATAAATTGATTGATATGGGTGCCAAAATTATGTTATGTGATCCACACAGAGCAGTAGTTATGGGACATAATTTTGAATCACAATTGAAAGCTACCACAATGTCATCACCAGATATTCGTGCTGGAATTTCATTATTAATAGCTGCACTTTCTGCAAAAGGAACGAGCACGATTCAAAATATCGAACAAATTGACAGAGGTTACGAAAGAATTGACGAAAGATTGAGAGCAATTGGCGCAAATATTATTCGGGAATAACCCAAAATTTAGATAATACCTACAATTCATAATGAACACAAGCGAACAAACAGCTGTAAAAGCAACGTACTTTAGTATTGTTGGAAATACTTGCTTGGCTGTTATCAAAGGAATTGCAGGTGTTTTTGGAAACTCTTACGCTCTAATAGCCGATGCAATTGAATCGACTACAGATATTTTTTCTTCCTTTTTAGTTTTATTTGGAATCAAATATTCAAACCGTCCCGCTGATGCGAACCATCCTTATGGACACGGACGTGCGGAACCTTTGGTTACGTTTTTAGTAGTTGGTTTTTTAATTACTTCGGCTACCGTTATCGCTTATGAAAGCATTAGTAATATTGGAACGCCACACGAATTACCAAAACCGTGGACATTAATCGTTTTGGGTGCAATTATTATTTGGAAAGAATTTTCATTTCGATTAGTTATGAAACGAGGAATTCAAACAAATAGCTCGTCATTAAAAGCTGATGCATGGCACCACAGAAGCGATGCAATTACTTCGGTGGCTGCATTTATTGGGATTTCAATTGCAATAATTCTTGGAAAAGGATACGAATCTGCCGATGATTGGGCAGCACTTTTTGCATCTGGATTCATTCTTTATAACAGTTACCTCATTTTCAGACCTGCTTTGGGCGAAATTATGGACGAGCATTTATACGATGATTTGGTTGCAGAAATAAGAACTGTTTCTCTAAATGTTGTTGGAATAATTGAAACCGAAAAATGTTTTATTCGTAAATCTGGAATGAAATACCACGTAGATTTGCACGCAGTTGTTGATGCTACAATTACGGTTAAAGAAGGACATGATTTAGCTCATTTGTTAAAAGATACTTTGCGGGAAAAGATATTTGAATTAGGGCATGTTTTGATTCACATTGAACCAAGCGAGCCAGATAATATATAAAAACGGGTGAGAATTACTTCTTACCCGTTTTTTATTTGGAATACTTTTTAGTCTAAAGCATTAAATATTTTCAATCCAAAAACTACGCCATCACCTTGATAACCATTTTGATACGAGCGAACATAATCAAATCGGAACAGTTTGAATTTTCCAAACCCTAAATTATCAAGTCCAATGCTAACTTCAGAGTAGGGTTTTCTATCTGGAATGGCAAGATTGTGAAATCCTAAAATCAATGTCGATTTTAATTTGTTCAACAATGGTATTTTATTCATAATAAATCCTTTGTCGTTGTGCTCTAAATGCGCTTCAAAATAGCTGTCATTAGTACTATTGAAATAATAAGGAAGCAAATTGAATACATTCAAATAGCGATTGGTACTTCCAATATGGGTCTGATTTCCATTGAAATGCTTGAAATCCATAAAGGCAATGTTTTCTGCATTAAAGAATTTCCCAGCTTTTAAATTCATCGCAAGATTTCCTTTGTTTCCAACATTTATATCATAATACAAACGAGTATTTATGTGGTCAAATTCGTATTTTTTATCACTTCCCGCAACTGCTTTTTCATAAGAAAAGTATAGCGTAGGGTATTTTTGATTTCTAATATTGAACCGTCCATCGGGGCGAGAAAAATATTTATTACCAAAATTTATTTTAGCATTCAAACCTATTTTTACTAAATGATGCGCTTCAAACCCTGAGTTTAGAAAGTCATTTGCGTCAAGCGGATTATTCGAAGAATACAAATCATTGCTTTTTACAATTGCAAAATCAGTTGTGTTCAATAAAGGTTTTCGTTGTTCATATACTATTTTTCCGCTTAAATTTAATCCATTTGCTACATCTTTACCATAATTCAGCTGTGCAAATTCTAAATTATATAATTTCATAAAATTATTTTTAAAGAACAGCGAACTCATAGAATTTATGATTGGACTAATAGGTTCATTATTATTAAACTGATTGACTTTTGTTCCTCCAGATATATTCAAATAGGCATAATCCTGATTGTTGAAACGGTGGTTGTATTTTCCTGAAATGCGTAATCGAGTATCAGAAAAACCGTAATTAACATCGGTACTTATTTCGGTATTTTTACCTTTTTCTTTATCTCTTTTTCTGAAATTAAATCCAGAAGAGATACTGTACCCTTGAACGGTGTTGAAACTTAGAGAACTCAAATCAAGTAATCCAACATAATTGAAGTTTGTTTTTTTGGAACTATTTTTATAATTATATCCAGATACAATGTCAAAAATTTTAAACTTATTATCTTTCTTATCAATAGAATCCAAATAAGTTTTGGAATTTCTGACAATATAAATACTATCTTTTTTGATATAATCTGTGTTTTCTTCAGCAGTTAACGGAATTGGTCTGTTTTTATTCCAATA
>CANFVB010000052.1 GCA_947450355.1 Bacteroidota bacterium | reverse complement strand
GTTCACAATATCATCAATGATGTATTTCGCCCCGACACAATTTGGCAACTTGGTTTTGTTTATCAATTGTTACTATTTCAAAGATACGTATTTCATATTTTTATTTCATTACAAAGATATGAGCCCTGACAGTAGCGGCATCCTGTTGTGGCGGTGTTCGCCACAACAGATATAGCGGATGGCGGGAATAGCTTCTGATTACTTCGTACCTCGCAATGACTTTATTTTATTTTACTATAAATATAAGCTTCCAATCCTTTTAATTCTTCGTCGGACATGGCTTTTGTAAGTGCAAAATTGGTTTTCATTACTTCATATTGCGATGGATCGACCAATGGTTTTGCGTCGTCTTTTAGGAACGAAACAATATCGCCATTTTGTGCTTTGTAGATTTTAGCAATGTCTTGAACGCTTGGCCCCACTAACTTTTCATTGATTTTATGACAGGCCACACAATTGCCTTTTCCTTCAAAAATAGATTTTCCAAGTTGCTCGGGCGTTTGCGAAACTTCGGTTGGATTGGGTTGCCCAAAAGCTTCTTGGCTTTCTTTTTTACAAGAAATAATTAAAATAAGACACGCTAATAAAGCTATTTTTTTCATTGTTATTTGTTTAAAATTATTGCTGCTTCTTTAGCGAAATATGTAGAAATAAGACTTGCTCCTGCTCTTTTGATGCACATTAATTGCTCCATCATAATTTTGTCGTGATCCAACCAACCTCTTTCGGAAGCGGCTTTTATCATAGCATATTCGCCAGAAACATGAAAAACTGTTACGGGAACATTTACCGCATTTTTGACTTCGCGAACAATGTCAAGATACGCAATTCCGGGTTTTACCATTACCATATCGGCACCTTCCTCAACATCCATTAAGGCTTCTTTGATGGCTTCGATGCGATTGGCATAATCCATTTGGTAGGTTTTTTTGTCTTTAGGAACTTCAATATCTGCATCTTTTGGCGCACTTCCCAAAGCATCACGAAAAGGACCATAAAATGCCGAAGCATATTTAGCCGAATAACTCATAATCCCCACATTTTGAAATCCTGCGGCGTCTAATCCTTGGCGCAAACGCAAAACACGTCCGTCCATCATATCGCTTGGCGCCACAAAATCGGCACCTGCTTGAGCGTGAGAAACCGCCATTTTTACCAACGCTTCATTGGTAGCATCATTTTCTATATCGCCGTTTTCAATAATCCCGTCATGCCCATAAATCGAATAGGGATCAAGTGCCACATCGGGCATAACGATCATTTCTGGACAAGCTGCTTTGATGGCTTTGATGGCTCTTTGCATTAATCCATCAGGATTCCAAGCTTCTTTTCCAGTATTGTCTTTTAGAGATTCGTCCACTTTTACGTAAATATTTACAGCACGAATTCCTAAAGCGAAAAGTTCTTTAACTTCTTCGACGGTTAAATCTATCGAACGACGGAAAATTCCAACCATGGATGGAATCTCAACTTTTACATTTTCTCCTTCTGCAATGAACATTGGAAACATAAAATCACTTGGACTTAATGTAGTTTCACGAACTAAACTTCTGATAGATTCGTTTATTCTTAACCTTCTGCCTCTTTGTAATGGGAACATATTTTTTAGTTTTTTTAGCTCCATAGGAGCGTAATATTTATAGTAACTAATAATCGATTTATTTTGAACCCCGTAGGGGTGACATATTTATTTTAATTCTTCAAAAACATATTCGTTTTTGTAATCTATTTCAAATGCTTTTAAAAATCCGATATATTCTTCTTTAAATGTTTTTGTTTGATGATGTTCTTCTTGATGTTGAATATAATTGATAACATTTGCCAAATGTGAATGACTGTATGTGAATGCTCCAAAGCCACTTTGCCATTCAAATTTAACATTTATCCATCTTTTCTCATTGATGAATCGAGAAGAATTGGCTTTTATGTCTCTTACCAAATCTGACAGTGCTTTGTTGGGTTTTATTCCGATTAAAATATGAATATGGTCAGGCATTCCGTTAATGGCAATTAATTTTTGGTTTTCGTTTGCAACAATCCCGGTTATATATTTATACAATTCGTCTTTCCATTTGTTGGAAATCAAATTTTGTCTTCCTTTGACAGCAAAAACAATTTGGACATATAATTGAGAATAGGTATTTGCCATTATAAATATATCGCACCGCTGGTGCTCTTTTAAAAATTATTGAATGTTTGCTATAAATATTGCGCTCCTACGGACCTTTTCTTAAACCAAAAATGTAACTATTCTAAAATCTCCAAGTACCATTTTATACTTCAATAAAAAATAATTAAAAAACCCAATCTATTGGTTTTTCTAATACTTCAATTAATTTTTCTTCTTCACTTCCTTTTTCCGGATGATGGTCATAAACCCACTGAACGTGTGGCGGCAAACTCATCAAAATACTTTCGATTCTTCCGTTGGTTTTTAAGCCAAATAACGTCCCTTTGTCGTGAACCAAATTGAATTCGACATAACGACCACGACGAATTTCTTGCCAAGTTCTATTGGCTTCCGAATAGGATAAAATTTTTCTTTTTTCGACAATTGGAACATAAGCTTCCAGAAAACTATTACCAACTTCAGATACAAAACTGAACCAATTTTCCATTGACATATCTTCATTTGCTTTGCAATAATCGAAAAATAAACCGCCAATTCCTCTTGCTTCATTGCGATGTGTGTTCCAAAAATAGGCATCACATTGTTTTTTATATTTTGGATAAAAATCTGTATTGTGTTTGTCGCAAGCGGTTTTACACGTTTGATGAAAATGTATTGCATCCTCCTCAAACAAATAATAAGGCGTTAAATCTTGACCGCCACCGAACCACGATAGCCCCCCAGCCCCCGAAGGGGGAGTTTCCCCCGAATCGTTTAAAGGATACATTTCAAAATAGCGCCAATTTGCGTGAACTGTTGGCACCATTGGGTTTTTTGGATGCAAAACTAAACTCAATCCGCAGGCAAAAAAATCAGCTTCGCCAACATTGAACATTTTCTGCATGGCTTCAGGCAATTTTCCGTGTACTGCCGAAATATTCACACCGCCCTTTTCGAAAATCGCTCCGTTTTCTATTACTCGTGTTCTTCCGCCACCACCTTCTGGACGTTCCCAAATATCCTCACGGAATTGGGTTGCGCCGTCAGCAACTTCCAATCCTGCGCAGATTTGGTCTTGTAGGTTTTGTATGTATTGGTAAAATTTATTTTTCATTTTGCTTTTTCTATCCTGCAAGGTTTTTTTCAAACCTTGTAGGTATTTATTAAATCAATCTTAGCTTATCAGGTGTAGGATATTTTACTGGAATTAATAACAATTTATATGGAACTTTATCCATTTCAATTTCCGATATTTTTAAATCCATTAAGTTGTTTTCTATACAATAATTAATCGCTAATTTTAGATATCGCCTAATAATCATAAGTGATAAAAAATCATCCCCATGAAAAAACATCCATTCCATCAAATCCTTTTTACCCTTTGAACTGTTACAACTTTTACAAGCATAAACTAAATTATCCCCATTGTCTTTTCCTCCTAATTTTTGCGCTAAAATGTGGTCTAAAGCAAGTTTTTCTGTTGAGTTGCAATAATTACACTTTGCTCCGATTGATAATTTAATTTTTTCATCGTCAAAAAGTGTCCTTATATTCATTTTGCCAGTTAAAAGCCCTTTATATAGTTTAGCTCTAATTGCATAATTAAATTTATCAAACCTTGTTTGATTGTTTTCAACAGCAGCGTGTGCCATTGCCAAATTAGCATAGGCATAAAACAAATGTTCTTTTAAATTTAATTTAGTAATATCTATCTCTTTTTTCAAAAAATGTTACTTTTTATTTATGACTTTTCTAATTAATGCCTACAAGGTTTTGAAAACCTTGCAGGATAACAAAACTTTACTCAAAAGTATGTCTTTCTGATAAAAAATCATTTTTCTGATTGTGAGAAAAAATGAAATTTTCTATTCCGCCAAATAATTTCAATACTTCTTCTCTCTCTATTTTTGTTTCCTTATTTGAAATGAAAGCCTGATAAGATGAATACTTATACTCATCGAATTTTAAATCTAAATGATGCTTTGGATTCAAGTGAACATACAATATTAGTTGTTTCAAATATTCTTCATCATTCAATTTTATTCTTTTGAAATGTTTTTCAAAAAGACTTCCAGTTCTGCTATTCTCCTTGTTAAATGCTTTTGCATAAGAATTAAAAAAATTAGAAAACCCTTGTGTCACTATTTTTTCATCCTCATTTATTCGAATAACCAAATGAAAATGATTGTCCATCAAACAAAAGGCAAATATTGAAATTGTTTCTGATAAATATTTTGAAAATTGTTTCAGAAAGAAGTTTTTATTTTCGTCATTTTCAAAGATTAAGCACCCATTTATTCCCCTGTTATAAATGTGATAATAACCATCTTTTTCTAAAACTTCTAATTTCATAGTTCCAATAATTAGGTTTTTCTCCTGCAAGGTTTTTTTTAAACCTTGTAGGTATTCCTGTAAAGATAATGTCTTCCTAACATACCTACAAGGTTTGAAAAAAACCTTGCAGGAGATTCGGTTAACTACCTACTTTTTTCCATACTCCTTCACCGCATCCACAAAAGCCTTTGCGTGATCTACAGGAATATTTGGTAAAATACCGTGACCTAAATTGGCAATATATTTGTCTCTTCCAAATTCGTCAATCATTTCGTGAACCATTTTCTTGATAACAGGAATTGGCGAAAGCAAACGACTCGGGTCAAAATTACCTTGCAAAGTGATGTTTCCACCTGATAAATAACGTGCATTTCTTGGCGAACAGGTCCAATCAACACCTAATGCCGAAGCCCTACTTTTTCCCATTTCTCCCAAGGCAAACCAACATCCTTTTCCGAAAACAATAACGTGCGTTTCGTCTGCCAAAGCTTCCACAATTTGGTTGATGTATTTCCAAGAAAATTCTTGATAATCAATTGGCGAAAGCATTCCACCCCAAGAATCGAAAATTTGAACAGCATCAACGCCTGCTTTTACTTTCTCTTTCAAATATAAAATAGTGGTATCGGTGATTTTTTGCAATAATACGTGTGCTGCAACTGGATTTGAAAAACAAAATCCTTTGGCAGTATCGAAACTTTTTGATCCTTTTCCTTCCACAGCATAACAGAAAATTGTCCAAGGCGAACCAGCGAAACCAATTAACGGTACCTCATCGTTCAACATTTCTTTAGTCAATTTTATAGCATCCATTACATAACCCAAAGTTTCTTGGATATTAGGAACAATTACTTTTTCGACATCCTGAATAGTACGAATTGGATTGGGTAAGAACGGACCAAAATTCTCTTTCATCAAAACTTCTATTCCCATTGCTTGTGGAACAACCAGAATATCCGAGAATAAAATTGCCACATCAGGACCAATTCTGCGGATGGGTTGAACCGTAATTTCAGCTGCTAATTCTGGTGTTTGACAACGTGTAAAAAAATCATATTTATCACGCAAAGCGATGAATTCTGGCAAATATCTTCCCGCTTGACGCATCATCCAAACTGGCGGACGTTCAACTGTTTCTCCTCGTAATGCTTTTAAAAATAGGTCGTTCTTAAGCCCCCTAACCCCCGAAGGGGGAATTTGAATATCTATATTGTTCATTATATTAATTTATTAAAACTTTTAAACTTTGTAAATTTTAGTATTCTTTTTAACTCTATAAACTTCCCGAATTCCCCCTTTGGGGGTTAGGGAGCCTATTTATACTCTTCGATACATTCCTCAATCACGTCTTCAATTGACGGTTGGGCTGCAATAATTATATTCTTAACTGTTTTTGGTAATGCATCCGCAGTAGTTTCACCGATGCAAAAGCAAAGTTCTTTTTTTATGGTATTTTCTTTCAAATAACTTTCAACTCCCGACGGACTAAAAAACAAAATTGCTTCAACGGCAGCTTTTATTTTTTGCGGTGTCAATGAAGTTTCGTAAACCTGAATCTCATTAAACTTAATTTTTGCTTCTTTTAGTGCTTTTGGTAAAGTTTCCTTTCGCAAATTTCCACTGAAAAAAGTATAGCTTTCATTAGCATAAATCAAAGTGATGATTTCAGCCAAGTCCGAAGCATAACCAGTATAAGCAATTACATTAAAACCACTTTCAGACAATAAAATCTTGGTTTTTAATCCAACACAAAATACATTTTTAGTTTTTAACGCATCACAATCAGGTTGAAGCAATAAACTTTGCGCTGCATTTTGACTTGTAATAATCAAATTGTCATTGATTTCATTAAGTTCAAATTTTTGATTTTTGATTTGAATAAAATCGGCTTCAATGACGTTAAAATTAGCTGATTCTAATGCCTGTTTCTGATTGTCAGAAAGTATTTTTGTTGATAAAATATTGATATTACTCATTATTTTCTTTTTTATTATTTGTTTTAATTTGAGAAATCAGAACGCTTTGAAATTGTTCTGATGTTGGTAATTTTCCGATTAATTCTTTTGGCAATTGTTTGCTAAGATAATATTCGGCAACTCCTATTGGTTTATTTGCATTCCGTAAAGTATATTCTACTTCCAAATGATTTTTATCGGGAACAAGCAAAATTCCAATACTCGGCTGGTCATCCAACTGTTTCAATTGTTCGTCCATTAACTGTAAATAAAAGTCAAGTTTTCCAACAAATTGCTTCGCCAGTTCGCTATCGCTCGGGTCAGGTTCAAATTCGACAACTTTCAATTCGACAGCAACCAAACATTTTAAAATTCTATGATAAAAAAGCAAATCAATATAATAGTCTTTTTCGCCTAATGAAAGTCGGTATTGATTGCCTATAAAACAGAACCCATACCCCAATTCCAGCATCAATCGTTTTACGTTTTCGACCATTGTGTTTTCCAACGCTCTTTCGGTAACGGGTTTATTGATGTCAAGAAAATCAAGACTATACACACTTTTTATGCTTTCTCTTGCTTGTTCCTGAAAGTGTTCTGGCAAAGCTGTAGCAAAATTATGCTGCGTTGGTTTTGATAAATAATACTCGTAAGCATTCGCCTTAATTTGATGCAAAAGTACTGCGCTACTATATTTATTTTTAATTGCTTGCTCTAAATAAAAAATCCTGGCATTTTCATCTTTTACCTTTTGAAGTATTAAAATATTATGCCTCCAAGGAACTCTCAAAACAAGTTGTTTCACGTATTCCAAATGTGAAACAGCCTGTTTCACATTTGTATTTTCTAAATGTGAAGCAGCTTGATTCACATTTGAATATTCGGCAACTAATTGCTTCATAAACTGAAGATTTCGAGGTGACCAACTCACTCCTTCTCCAATTAACTGCGGTAAATCACGGCTTAATAATAAAATAACCGACTTCCCCCAACCAAATTCCAACTGCTTTTTGATAATCAATTCGCCAATATTCCAATAGAGTTGGTTCGAAATAGTTTGCACCGATTCAATAGCTTGCACCCGATGTTGTTGAACAGCAGTTGCCACATCCGAAAGAAATTCGTTGTATGCTTCTGGTAAAATGTCTTTGTTCAACTGGGTCATAATTATTTTTTTAATGCTTCTTTAATATTTTTCATTAGTTCTGCTCCGCCACTGTTCAAAATTTCTTTGGCTAATTCAAAACCTAATTTTTTCCATTGTTCAATTGGCACCACTTTTTCGACTTCAAATTTTTGTTTTCCGTCTAATGAAAAAAGGGCACCTTTAAATTCGATGGTGTCTTCGGTGAATTTTGCAATTGCTCCAATTGGCGCTGTACAACCGCCTTCCAAAGTTTTTAAAAATTGCCTTTCTATATAGGTACAAATATCGGTTTCAAGATCATTAAGTTCTGAAACTGCCTCTTTGCAAAACTCGTCATTTGCCATTGCTACAATTACCATTGCACCTTGTGCTGGCGCGGGAATCATCCAATCAAGATTAATATAATCTAATCCGATTTTTTCTCCCTCTCCTTTGGAGAGGGTTGGGGTGAGGCCTATTCGTTCCAGTCCAGCTGCTGCAAATACGGCTCCGTTCCAATCACTTTCATTCAATTTTTGCATTCTCAGATTCACATTTCCTCGTAAATCAACTACTTTGTGCGTCGGATATTTATGCAGCCATTGCGCTTGGCGACGCAAACTTCCCGTTGCAATAATTCCATTTCCAGTTAAGAAATCCAGATTATTTTTATAAACTAAAATATCCTTTTCGTTGGCACGCTCTAAAACTGCAACTTGAACAATTCCAATTGGCAAAGCTGTTGGAACATCTTTCATAGAATGCACCGCAATATCGACTTGACCATTAATCATAGCAGCGTCAAGGGTTTTTGTGAAAATTCCCGTGATACCTAATTCATATAATGGTTTGTTGAGTATAATATCGCCTGTGGATTTTACTGCGATAATTTCGGTTTTATATCCTAAATCGTTTAATTTTTTTTCTACTGTGTGCGCTTGCCAAAGTGCTAATTCACTATCACGAGTTCCAATACGTATCACTTTTTGAGCCATTCACTATGTTTTTTGAATTCTTAATAATTTAAGAATCTTTACTGATTTTTTAAACTATTTATGATAATGTGATTTTGTATTTTTCTTCAATTATTGAAATTGTTTTTACTGGTAATTGTTGCCCAATTTGAAAAACTTTTTCAATAAAATCAATGCTTTCGTCCACCGATGTGTTTTCATCTTTCAAGTGACTTGCAAAATGATTCGTAATTTTTTGAATGATTCTACTGCTGATTAATTCGGCTTGTTCTTCATCAAAATTAGATAGTTTTTTTCGCTGAAAATTCAATTCATTGGCGGCAATATCATTCAATTTTGCTTTCAAAGCGTGGATTGTTGGTGCGTGTTTACGACCATTCATCCAAATATTAAATTCCATTTTGATGTCTTCAATAATTGCTTCGGCAGCTGGAATATGTTGTTTTCTTCGTTCCAAAGTATCATCGGTCATTTGTGATAAATGATCCATATGAATTAAAGTTACGCCTTCCAAATCCTTTACATTTTCGTGTACATTTTTTGGAATCGACAAATCCAGAATTAGAATTGGTTTTTTCAAATTCAAAATTGCTTTATCAATCGTAGGATTTTGAGCGCCAGTCGCCACTACAACAACATCTGCTTTTTGAAGTTCAAGGTGTAATTCTGCATAATCTTTGACTATCAAATTCAATTTTCCTGCTAATTTTTCGGCTTTATCTTTGGTACGATTAATTAATGTAATCTGTTCGTTTTTGGTATGTTTAACTAAATTCTCACAGGTATTTCTTCCGATTTTTCCCGTTCCAAATAGTAGAATGTTTTTGTTACCAATATTCTCAACATTTTTAATAATATATTGAACCGATGCAAAAGAAACGGATGTTGCTCCAGAACTGATTTCGGTATCGGTTTTAATTTTTTTACTGGCTTGAATCACCGCATTTATTAATCGGTCTAAATAGGTATTGATTAATCCTAGTTTTCTTGATTCGGCAAAACTCAATTTAATTTGACTTATAATCTCAAAATCCCCAAGAATTTGGCTGTCTAAACCTGTTCCTACCTGAAAAATATGATTAATAGCCTCTTGTCCTTTATAAATAAAACCGAATTCTTGAAAACCTTCAACCGTTCCTTGGCTGTGTTCGCAAATTAATTTAATCAATTGAAAAGGATGTTCTGCAAATCCGTAAATTTCTGTTCTATTGCAAGTTGACGTTACAATTAAACTTTCAATTCCCTCCAATTTCGCTTGTTCAAGCAAACGAGTTTTGGCGGCAGAGTCTAAACTGAATTTTCCCCTCATCTCGGCATCTGCTTTTTTATAGCTTAATCCGACAGAATAAAAATAGAGCTGTTTCGATTGATTATTTTTCATATATTCACTTTCTATAAAGTTTAACAAAATTATAATTATAGTTTTTATAAAAACAACGCTTAAAGGACTATTTGTGTCGCTATGAGATTTTTTGATTCTAAATCGTTACTTTTGTATAAAAATGTCTATTTTTGTAATGAAATATGGTTGTTTAGGGTTGTTAATTTAGAGTCGTTCTAAATAGAATACTATGATAATTATCACTTTTATATTAAAAAAATACCGCTATGGGTTCTCAAGAAGTTATAAAAATTGAAGATGATTTTATTCTAATTCGCTTTCAAAACGATGGAAATGAAACATTTCAAGTTGAAAAACAAATAAGTCAAGGACTTATTCAATTTCATTTTGGCATCAAAGGGAAAGCAAAATTTATTTTCAATCAAGGGAATTACACCTTAGATTTGAAAGAAGAAAAATCGTTGTTGCTTTATAACCCACAGAAGGAATTACCTTTAAATTTAATATTAGAACCTCAAACTTGGGTGATTTCTGTAATAATTTCTATCAAAAAATTCCACGCTTTATTTTCTACAGAAGCCAGTTATATTCCTTTTTTGAGTGGTGAAAATCAGGATAAAAAATATTATAACGAAAGTGATATTAGTCCTTCAATGGCAATTGTATTGAGCCAATTGTTTCATTATAATTTACATCCAAATATTAAAAATCTATATTATAAAGGAAAAGGATACGAATTATTGAGTTTGTATTTCAATCGTTCCGAAGATCCAGATGCCGAACAATGTCCGTTTTTGATTGACGAAGAAAATGTAATGAAAATTAAAAAAGCAAAGGAAATTGTAATTGCAAATATGGCAGAACCGCCGGGTTTACAAGAATTAGCGGATCAAGTAGGATTGAATTTAAAGAAATTAAAAATGGGTTTCAAACAAATTTATGGCGATACAGTTTATGGATTTTTGTTTGATTATAAAATGGATTGCGCCCGAAAATTACTCGACAGCGGTTCCTATAATGTAAACGAAGTAGGTTTGAAAATTGGCTACAGCACAGGAAGTCATTTTATTGCCGCTTTCAAAAAGAAATTTGCAACGACGCCAAAAAAATATTTAATGTCGATTAATACTAATTTGTAAAATATGAAAAATTTATTTTTGTTACTTTTTGTTTTCTTAAGCAATTTAACTTTTGCACAAGTTGAAGTTAAAGTTGACAATCGCATTGAAGCAGTTTCTATTTTTTATGCTATGGCAATTGGTAGAGATTCTTTAGATATCAAACCAACTCCATCAATTTACTTGAAAGATTTTGATGCGTATTTTAAACCTTACAAAAATCATAAATCATTAAATTGGTATAGAAATCTAGAAAAATGGGATGCACCAGATGTTTCAACACTAGGACTTTATTTAACAGAAAATTATCCGTTTAAACTTAAAATTCCTTACGACGAGCATTATCTTCAAAGTTCAAAAGTAGAGGATTATATTACTCATTTGAACACATTTTACAAAGATTGTAAAGTTTCAAAATTCATTAACAGACATCAAAAACTATATAAAAAAACATCTCTATTTGCTTTAGATACAATTATTAAAAGTGACGTTTTGAAAGAAACCCAAAAGTTCTTTAAGACAGAAACAAACGATAAATTTATAATTTACATTGATTTACTCAACAATCATACAAGTAATTCAATCGAGATTAAAGAATATAAAAACTGTAGGCAATTTAAACTAGCTTATCTTTCTTCTGGAAATCCAAATTCAGAAAATAAAAATAATATAAAATTTGCACCTGCTTTTAACGTAGTTATTCATGAATGTTCCCATTTATATGTATCAGATTTTATTGTTGCAAATTATAATCGACTTTACAACATTAAAAACAAGTTTCTCACCAAACCAAATGGTAAAATTTTACCAGAAAACAATTGGCAAGATGAATTAGACGAAATGTTAGTTCGCGTTTGCGTTGCCAAAATATTAGGAAAAAAATACGGTGTTGAAAGGGAACAATCGGAAATTGAAAATCAATCAAGAGGATATTTGCATTTTAAAGATTTACATCTATTTATAACCGAAAAAATAGAGGAAAATCCAAATTATAATTCATTCAAGGATTTTTATCCGAACATTGTTTTATATTTAGAAAATTTAAAATAAATAATCACATCAAGTTGATTGTGAACAAGCATTAAAAAATAGTTAATCGCAAATAATAAAAAGTAAGTTTGAACTACTTTTATGCAAAAAATAAATAAAATGAAAGGTGTATTATTAGTCAATTTAGGTTCTCCAGAAAGTCCAACTGCAAAAGATGTTAAGCCGTATTTAGACGAGTTTTTAATGGATAAATACGTAATTGACGTTCCGTTTTTATTGCGAGCTTTATTGGTTCGTGGAATTATTTTACAAACAAGACCAAAAAAATCAGCTGCTGCTTACGCAAAAATTTGGTGGGAAGAAGGTTCGCCATTAGTAGTGATTTCGCAAAGAATGCAGAAGAAAGTTCAGGCAAAAACTTCAACTCCTGTTGCATTAGCAATGCGTTACGGAAAAATGTCAATCTTAAAAGGGCTGCAGGAATTAAAAGACAAAGGCGTTGATGAAGTTTTGTTGTTTCCTTTGTATCCGCAACACGCGATGGCTTCTACAACTACCATTTTAGAATTAGCAGAAGAACACAGAAAAAAATATTTTCCTGAGATGAAATTCACAATTGTTCCTGCGTTTTACAACAAACCAGATTATATTTCGAGCTTGGGGAATTCTATCAAAAAGCATTTGGAAAACTACGATTATGATCATTTATTGTTCTCGTATCACGGGATCCCAGAGCGTCATATTCGCAAAACCGACATTACAAAATCACATTGCAAAATTGATGGTTCTTGCTGCAACACGCCTTCACCAGCACACGAATTTTGTTACCGCCATCAATGTTATGAAACTACAAAACAGGTGGTGAAATACTTAGGAATTCCAGAAGGAAAATACAGTCAAACGTTTCAATCGAGATTGGCGGGCGATAAATGGTTGACGCCATATACCGATGTGGAAGTGAACAAAATGCCCGAAAAAGGAATTAAGAAATTAGCAGTTGTAACGCCTGCATTCGTGTCGGATTGCTTGGAAACATTGGAAGAAATTGCAATGGAAGCCAAACACGAATTTATAGAACACGGTGGGGAAAGTTTTATTGCAATTCC
>CANFVB010000051.1 GCA_947450355.1 Bacteroidota bacterium | reverse complement strand
CATTTTCATGGATTATTTAGAAGGACTTCATATTGATAATTCTGGTTCAGCTTTATTAGGAGCTGCTGAAGCAAATGCAGTGAACAATGAATTGGTATTTAAAAACAATATTTTAGCGGGAATAACTACAACCGCAAAAATTGTTCAAATAAGTACAACTGGAACTCATAATGCAAGTTTTGATATTGCTGCTTGGTTTAATGCTTCAAATAATACAGGTCTTGCTTCGCCAATTTCAAATTCTGGAATTTTAACATTACCTTATAACACTGCTGATGGAAGTATTTATACAGGTTTGGATTACAGACCAGCTACTTCTTCAATTGCTTTGACAGGAGCAAGTTTTATAGACTTTCAAAATACATTTTATGTAGATTTTGATGGAGATGGATATGATTCTGGGTCTGTTGTTTTGCTTACAAGCACAGCGCCTACTGGATATTCTTCAACAACATTAGGTTCTGATTGCGATGATACAAATGCAGCAATACATGAGAATTGTCCAGTAATTACCGTAGTTCCTTACAGAGGTGCATTTGCTCCAGGACCAATTCCAATGTGGACAGACAATTGGACTAATTTTGATCCTCAAAATGCGGTTTATCCAACACCAAATGTTGATGTAACAACAAGTATCACAACAGATACACATTGGACAGCTGGGAACACGTATTATTTGAAATCTCAAATTTATGTAAAAAACAATGCTACTTTAACAATTGATGCAGGTGTTGTAATTCGTGCCGATCATACTGCTACAGGAGCTGGTTTATTTGTGACAAAAGGAGCGAAAATTATCGCTATTGGAACCGCAACAAGTCCAATTGTATTTACATCTGATAACGCTGCAGGTTCAAGAACAAAAGGCGATTGGGGAGGAGTTATCCTTTTAGGAAAAGCAGCTTATAATATTAATAATGGAATTAATAATATTGAAGGAATTGCTGCAAGTACAGATACAGAATTTGGAGGAGGTTCAACACCAAATGATGCCGACAGTTCTGGAATATTAAAATACGTAAGAATAGAATTTGGTGGATATGTTTATGGTCCAAATCAAGAAATCAATGGATTGACTTTTGGAGCTGTAGGTTCTGGAACAACAATTGATTATGTACAAGTTTCTCACTCAAATGACGATTCTTTTGAATGGTTTGGAGGAGCTGTAAATTGCAAACATTTAGTAGCCTTCAGAGGTTTAGATGATGATTTTGATACAGATAACGGTTTTAGTGGAAAAGTTCAATTTTGTTTAGGAGTAAGAGATCCAAACATTGCTGATAACCCTGCTGTTTCAACATCTGAAGGATTTGAGTCTGATAACAATGCTTCAGGTGATAGTTCTACACCATTTACTTCTGCAATTTTTTCAAACTGCACAATGGTTGGCCCAACATACAGAACGACTTTATTAAATGGAGGTACAATGCCAACAGGAGCTTACAAAAGAGCGGCTCGTTTGAGAAAAAATACGAAGTTGAAAATTTACAATTCTATTTTTATCGATTATTTAGAAGGACTTCATGTTGATAATTCTGGTTCGGCATTATTAGGAGCTGCTGAAGCAAATGCAGTAAATAATGAATTGGTATTTAAAAACAATATTTTAGCGGGAATAACTACAACCGCAAAAATTGTTGAAGTAAGCACAACTGGAACTCATAATGCAAATTTTGATATTGCTACATGGTTTAATGCTTCAAATAATACAGGACTTTCAACGCCAATTACTAATGCTGGCATCTTAGTTTTACCATATAATGAAGCTGATGGAAGTATTTATACAGGTTTAGATTATAGACCAGGAAGTGCTTCAATCGCTGCAACTGGAGCGAGTTTTACAGATTCTAATTTAAGTACTGAAAACTTTTCAACTACCGTGGATTCCTCTTTGAAAGCGTATCCAAATCCATTCGCAAATAGTTTCAAATTAAGTTTTGTTTCTTCAAGTTCAGAAGATGTAAATTTGAATGCTTATGATGTTACTGGTAGATTAATAGAAACACGTACGATTAATTATTCAGAGGTAAACATCCAAGAATTTGGAAATGATTTCCAATCAGGAATGTATATTTTAGTACTTAAACAAGGAGAAATCTCAAAATCTTTCCGAGTTATTAAAAAATAAGTTTTAACAGTATATTTATAAAGCCTGTGAATTTATTTTCACAGGCTTTTTTATTTATTTTTTAAATTAAAACAGCGTTAATGAAATGTTTTTATAGTGTTATCAAATCATCACTAAATTAATTTAGCGTTAATTGTATTTTTGTTTTGTTTTATATTTACATTTATAATTACAAATGAATTAATTTTGCATTATGAAGAAGAAAGATATTAAGATTCTATTAGTTGATGATGAAGCAGATATATTAGAAATTGTAGGCTACAATCTTTCACAAGAAGGCTATCAAATTTCTACTGCAACAAATGGCAAAGAAGCTGTTGCTAAAGCAAAGAAAGAACTTCCTCACCTTATTATTATGGATGTAATGATGCCAGAAATGGACGGTATGGAAGCCTGTGAAATTATTAGAAAACTTCCAGAATTGAGTAATGTTATTATCACTTTTTTAACTGCTCGTAGTGAAGATTATTCGCAAGTAGCTGGATTTGATGCTGGCGCAGATGATTATATTACAAAACCAATCAAGCCAAAATTATTGGTAAGCAAAGTCAAAGCACTTTTGCGAAGATTGAAAGAAACAGAACAAAATTCTGAAACATTGAATGTTGGTGGAATAGAAATTAATCGTGAAGAATATAAAATAGTTAAAGACGATATCGAAATTGTATTGCCAAGAAAAGAGTTTGAATTGTTTTATTTATTGGCATCTAAACCTGGAAAAGTATTCAAAAGAGAAGAAATTTTAGACAAAGTTTGGGGAAATGATGTTATCGTTGGCGGAAGAACCATTGATGTTCATATCCGAAAATTAAGAGAGAAAATTGGCGACGATTTCTTTAAAACTATTAAAGGTGTTGGTTATAAGTTTGAAGCATAAATGACTAAAAAAATTAAAGAAACATATCGTTTTGCTGTAAATTCAGCCATACAAATTACTTTGTTTTCGACAGTAGTAGTTGGTTTTTTAACTTATTTTTTCTTTCAGTTTTCCATAGCTTTCTGTTTAATATTTGCCGTTTCTGTTGCTCTATTCTCCTTCTTATTGTTGCAATTTAAAGTTCAGTATTTTATTTTTCAAAAGGTTAAAAAGATTTACGACGATTTTTCTTTTTTAGAATCTGCTACTATCGTAAATAAATCTGCCATTAACGATATGAATTCAATTACTCGGGAAGTTTCTAAATTTGCATCGGATAAAAAACAAGAAATAGAAACTTTAAAAATTCGTGAGGAATATAGAAGAGAATTTTTAGGAAATATCTCACACGAACTAAAAACACCACTTTTTACTGTTCAAGGCTACATTGCAACTTTGCTCGATGGCGGTATGAAAGACAAAACTATCCGAAAAAAATATTTAGCTCGTGCTTTAAATGGAGTCGAACGATTGGTGTATATTGTAGAAGATTTAGACACCATTGCCAAACTTGAAATGTCTGATGAACAAATTACAAAGGCACCATTCGATATTGTTCCGTTAATTCAAAATGTTATGGATTTATTGGAAATGAAAGCCAATAAAAAGGATATTTTAATGACTTTTGATGACAAATACAATAAGCCTGTTTTGGTTTATGGAAACTATGATAAAATCCAACAAGTAGTTACTAATATTATTGAAAATTCCATTAAATACGGTACAATTGGCGGTTCAACAGAAATCGGAATTGAGGACGTTATCAATAATCGGGTTTTGATAAATATCTCCGACAACGGTGAAGGAATTGATGCCAAAAACATTCCAAGATTGTTTGAACGCTTTTTCCGAGTGGATAAAAGTGGCTCAAGATCTGAAGGCGGTTCGGGACTTGGACTCGCCATTGTGAAACATATTATTGAAGCACACAACGAAAAAATATTTGTAGAAAGTAAATTAGCAATAGGTTCTAAATTTTCTTTTACTCTCCAAAAGGTATTGGAATAGACAACAATACATTCTTAATTAAATTCAATTTTCCCACACTTTACCCACTTAACATTATGGTAACAACCATAACATTAAAGTAACAATTACTTAACATAGTCACTGTAAGTTTGCACAATATTAATGTAAAATTTACAAATGAAAAAATTAATACTTATTGCACTGCTTTTTTCTTATGCAACTCAAGCTCAAGAAATCACAAACGACACTATTAAAAAAGTGGTCTCAATTGATTCTTTAATGCAAAGTGTCAATGAACACACTATGAAATTTGCTGATACCGATGAAAGATTATCGTATCTTGAAAGTGAATTGGCAAAATCAATTCGAATCAAAATTTCAGGTTATATTCAAACGCAATATGACATGTATGATTTTCAAGATGACAAAGGACCTGTTTCTGGTTCATCAGCTGCGGCACCTGTAACGAACTCTTTTTATATTAGAAGAGCCAGAGTAAAATTTGCATATGAAACTTTAGACGGTGTAAAATTTGTAATCCAACCTGATTTTGGGGTTGATAAAGTATCTTTAAAGGATGCTTATGCGGTTTTAAATGACCGATGGATTCAAACTTTTTCATTAACAGTTGGTCAATTTAACAGAATCAACTATGATGTAGAATTTACATCAAATACCAGAGAATTTTTAGAAAGAGCAAGAATGACCAATGTTTTATATCCTAATGAACGTGATTTAGGAGCTAAATTTGAAGCCAATTTTGTGACCAAATATCTAATCCCTTTAAAATTGCAATTGGGAATTTTTAATGGTAACTTTGGAGAAGGTGCAATAGGAAATCAAGTTCGAGATATTGACAGCAATAAAGATGTAATGGCAAGAGCTACTTATTCTTTTCAATTTCCATCAAAAGGCTTAGGAATTGATGTGGGTGCTCACGGATATTTTGGTTCAACCAAAGTTTTACCGCAAGCAGTTACAAATCCAGTTACTCCGCCAGCTGTTTTTTCTGATGAAAATAATAATCCGTTTACACCAACAGTTGGAACTACTTTAAAGAAAGATTGGTTTGGAGCAGAAGCACAAATTTATTATGACTTTTTAGGAGGAACTTCTTTAAAAGCAGAGTATATTTCGGGAACCATTTCTGGAAGTACGAATCCGTTGGAAGCCTATTCTGCTTTTGCAGCAAATAAAGTGAGAAAGTTTGATGGTTTTTATATTTCAATGACCAAAAATGTTGGGAAATATTTACAAGCAGCTGTAAGATATGATAGTTTTGACCCCAATTCAAAACTTTCAGGATCGGAAGTTACAAGAGCAGATGATTTAAAATACAACACTTGGACGTTTGCTTGGCAGTATTTTTATGATGAAAACGTGAAAGTTGTTTTAGGATATACACTGCCAATAAACGAACAAAGCGATGTAGTTGCGGGAGATTATTCAACTGTAAATAAAGACAGAAAAGACAACATATTCACAATTAGATTACAAGCAAGATTTTAATATTCTAACTATACTATAAATAAAATGAAAACATCAAACATTAAATTATTAGCGATTTTATTAGTCATAATGACAATAGGATTTTCGTTTACTACGGTTGATAAAATTACCGTGAAAGGTTCTGATACAATGGTAATTTTAGCCCAAAAATGGGCGGAAGTATATATGTCAAAAAACCCTACAACTACTATTCAAGTTACGGGTGGAGGTTCAGGAGTTGGGATTTCAGCTTTAATTAATGGCTCTACAGAAATTGCAAATTCAAGTCGTCCAATAAAACCATCTGAAGTAGATAAAATTAAAGGAAGATATGGAACTTTAGGAGTTGAAATTGCATGTGCTAAAGATGGTGTTTCTATCTATTTGAACAAAGCAAATCCTGTAAATGAATTAACATTAAAGCAAATTGCAGATATCTATTCAGGTAAAATTACCAACTGGAAAGACGTTGGTGGACCAGATACAAATATCAAATTGTACGGTAGAGAAAGTAGCTCTGGAACTTTTGTTTATTTCAAAGATTTCGTTGTAAAAAGAGATTACGCTATTAATTGTCAAACATTGCCTGGAACGGCAGCTATTGTAAATGCTGTTAAAAAAGATAAATTTGGTATTGGTTACGGTGGTGCTGCTTATGATACAGGAGTGAAAGATTGTAAAGTAAAAAAAGACGCTAACAGTCCTGCATATTCTCCAAACGCGGAAACAATTAGAACTAAAACCTATCCAATTACAAGATATTTATACATGTATTTGGCTACAAGACCAACCGGCGCTACCAAAAAATATATCGATTGGATTTTAAGTCCTGAAGGACAAAAAGTTTGTACAGATGTTGGATATTTTCCTTTAAAATAATTTAAATAGAGTTTAAATTCTAATTAATTAAGAATACTAAATTTAGAGGAATGAATCCCAATCCGCAAAATAATTTCACCAAAGAAAGCCTAAAAAAACAATTTAGGCTTTCTGAGTTTTTAGCAGAAAAAATAATTTCTTCTGTTGCCTATTTATCTGTAGCTATAATCGTATTAATATTCGTATTTGTATTCAAAGAATCATTGCCAATATTTAATTTTAGTGCTTCTGGTAAAGCAGCAATGGAACATTCTAAGGAATCAAATTTAGCCCCAGAATCGTATGGTTCAGGAACAGAAGATTTGAAACCCGAAACCTACGGTGAACCTGCATCCGCAGAAGAATTAAAACCCGAAACTTATGGAGAACCTGCTTCTACAGAAGAGTTAAAGCCGGAAGTTTATGGCGATGCACCTGTTGAAGATTTAAAACCAGAAGCCTATGGCGAAGTGGTATCCGATGAAATACCACAGCCCGAAGTTACCGACACCAACAAGGAAGGTGCTGATAAAACCTGGAGTACTTTTCTAACTTCAGAATGGGTTCCAGTTTCTGATAATCCAAGATTTGGATTGCTTGCATTATTAATAGGAACTCTAAAAGTTACAATTATTGCGATGCTAATTGCGGGGCCATTGGCAATTTTAGCCGCACTTTACACTTCTACTTTTGCATCAAAACGAGCTAAAGAAATCATCAAGCCCGTAATAGAATTATTAGCCGCTTTTCCATCTGTTGTAATTGGATTTTTTGCTTTGATGGTAATGGCTACTTTTTTCCAAGATGTTTTTGGTTATGAAACCCGATTAAATGCTTTTATTGGCGGGGTTGCAATGGCACTCGCCGCAATTCCTATTATTTATACCATTTCTGAAGATGCCCTTTCTGCAGTTCCAAAAACCTACACCGAAGCAAGTTTGGCATTAGGAGCAAGCAAATGGCAAACGGCTTTTTTTGTAACGTTGCCAGCAGCAGTTCCTGGGATTTTCGCAGCGTTATTATTGGGAATTGGACGTGTTTTTGGAGAAACCATGATTGCACTATTGGCAACAGGAAATGCCCCATTGAATTCTCTAAATCCGTTTGAAAGTGTTCGTACATTTGCAGCGACAATTGGTTCGGAAATGGCAGAAACTGTTTTTGGAGACACACATTATAGTGTGTTATTTTTCATTGGTTCTTTACTTTTCATTTTTTCATTTGCATTAAATGCAATTGCGGAATTTTATATAAAAGGAAGATTACTCAAAAAATTTCAAGGTAAATAAAGCATGGAAACAGTATCAAACGAAGAAAATACAGCCTTTACTTTAGACACAACCGTGAAAAAAGACATTAAAGGAAAAGTTATTGTTGGAGCTACATTATCTGCTGTAATTATAATAATTGGAATATTATTATTGATTTTAGGAATTATCGTTTTTAAGGGTTGGAACACTTTTTCTTGGGAATTTATTACGTCTTTTCCAACAGATGGAATGACCAAAGGAGGGATATTTCCAGCGATAATTGGGACTTTTATATTGGTAGTTGTAATGTCAATTGCAGCGGTTCCGTTTGGAACAATCACTGCAATTTATCTCACAGAATACGCAGCCGAAAATTCTGTTTTTGCAGCCGCAGTGCGATTTTCGGTTAGAACTTTAGCCGTTGTTCCTTCCATAATTTTTGGACTTTTTGGATTGGGATTTTTCATCCAATTTTTGGGAGCCGGAGCCGATACCGTTTTTAACGGAGGTAAATTACATTGGGGACAACCCAACATTTTATGGGCAAGTTTGACTATGGCATTATTGACTTTGCCAGTAGTTATTGTTTCAGTTGAAGAGGCATTAAAAACAGTTCCGAGAGAATTAAGAGAAGCGAGTTTGGCATTGGGAGCTACAAAATGGCAAACTATAAAAAATGTAGTTTTCCCAGGTTCTATTTCAGGAATAATGACAGGAACGATTCTAGCTGTTAGTAGAGGAGCTGGGGAAGTTGCCCCAATTTTATTCACAGGAGCAGCCTATTATTTGGCTACATTGCCAAAATCGGTGAGTGACCAATTTATGAATTTGGGTTATCATATTTATATTATGTCAACGCAATCATCAGATGTTGAAAAAACAATGCCAATTCAATTTGCAACGACCTTGGTTTTATTAATGTTGACCTTGTCATTAAATATTGTAGCTGTAATTATCCGTTCAAGAATCAGAAGTAGAAAGATTTAATTTAGTCGAACTACTATTAAAATATAAAGAAATTCGAAATGAAAGACATTAAGATTGAAGTAAAAGATTTATCATTACATTACGGTGAAAAAAAGGCGCTGACGGATATTTCAATGCAAATACCAAGAAATAAAGTTACCGCATTAATTGGACCCTCAGGATGCGGAAAATCTACGTTTTTGAGATGCATCAATAGAATGAACGACCTTATTCCTAACGTAACGATTACGGGACAAATGCTTGTTGAAGACGTTGATATTTACGATAAAAATGTAGATGTTGTCAATATTAGAAAAAAGATTGGAATGGTATTTCAAAAATCGAATCCATTTCCAAAATCCATTTATGAAAATGTGGCGTACGGCCCTCGAATTAATGGTATTAAAGACAAGAAAAAATTGGATGAAATTGTTGAAAAATCCTTACGACAAGCAGCAATTTGGGAAGAATTGAAAGACCGTTTGGACGATTCTGCAATGGGACTTTCTGGCGGACAACAACAGCGATTGTGCATCGCAAGAACATTGGCGGTAAGCCCTGATATTATTTTGATGGATGAACCTGCAAGTGCATTAGATCCAATTTCGACTTCAAAAATCGAGGAATTAATTCACCAGCTGAAAGAGCATTATACCATAATTATTGTAACGCATAATATGCAACAAGCTGCAAGAACAAGCGATTATACTGCGTTCTTTTACTTGGGTGAATTGATAGAAATGGACAAAACAAAGACTATTTTTACAAAACCATCTAAAAAACAAACTGAAGATTATATTACGGGAAGATTTGGATAGTAGTTTATTTTTAAACTTTTAAAAGAAAAAACAATGGCGTCACAATTAGAAATAGAATTAGAAAAACTTAAATCTGCAATAATAAAAATAGGACATCTTTCGGAGCATCAAGTAGTTGAGGCTATGAAATCCTTACTTTTAGAGCCAGGAACAGAAGTTAGCGGAGTAAAAAAAACAGAAAATAAAATTGATAAATTAGATGTCAAGATTGATGAACTTTGTCAAGGTGTTTTTGCCTTACAACAGCCCGTTGCTTCTGATTTGAGATTTATTATGTCTGCAATGCAAATCAGTAATGAAATTGAAAGAATTGGAGATTTAGCAGTTAGCATAATCAAAAAATCTAAAAACATTAATGAAAAACACGACTTGATTTCAAAGTTCAATATTTCAGATATTACTCGTGAAGTTGAGGCAATTACTACCAAAACAAATGAGTGTTTTCATACCTTAAAAGAAAGTACGATTGGAGAAATTTTTATTTTAAACCGCGACATTAAGAACAAAAGCAACGATGCAATTCATAACATTGTAGTGGAGATGAAAAGTAATTCCAAAACAGTTGTTTCAGGAACGAATCTTGTAATTGTATTGAAACACATTGAAAGAATAGCGGAACATTGCACGAATATAGCGGAATCTGTGTATTTTATGATAAATGCAAAAATTATCAAACACGATAAATTCTTAGATAAAAAGTAAGAAATTACAAATTTACATATCTTTCAAAACCGACTTTTTATCCCAAAGATAAAAGTCGGTTTTTTTTATTTGGTATTTTTTTATGTCGATTAAATCTTTTAAATAAATATATTTTCAAAGCACAATCAAAAACTATATTTTATCATATATATTTCCTTAATTTTGCCAAAATATAAAATACACCGTGGGAAGTAAAAATAAGTTAAAAAGGTTCAAAGAAAACGATACATTCAATAATGTTTTTCAACCGACAAGAGAAGAAGTGGTTGGCGATTTATTCCCGTTAAAAGGAAAATGGAACGCCGATTTTTTCAAAAATGACAATCCAATTGTTTTGGAATTAGGTTGTGGAAAAGGCGAATATTCTGTTGGTCTTGCAGAGAAATATCCAAATAAGAATTTCATTGGTATTGATTTAAAAGGCGCTCGTTTTTGGCGTGGTGCAAAAACTGCGGTGGAAACTGGCTTGCATAATGTGGCTTTTATTAGAACCCAAATCGAATTGGTAAATCATATTTTCAATGAAAATGAAGTCGATGAAATTTGGATTACTTTTCCAGATCCACAGATAAAATACAAACGCACCAAACACAGAATGACCAATTCGGAATTTCTGAAATTGTATAAAAAAATCCTTAAACCAGAAGGTATAATGAACCTAAAAACCGACAGCGAATTCATGCACGGTTACACTTTAGGATTGCTTCACGGCGAAGGACACGAGGTTTTATATGCCAACCACAATGTATATGTAAACGAAGGAAGTCCAGAGGAAGTTACTGGTTTTCAGACGTTTTATGAAAAACAATATTTAGAAATTAATAAAGCAATTACGTATATTCGTTTTAAAATTAAATAGGATTTGGAATTCATAGTGCCTTTATTATTAGGTTTTGTAATCGCGTCAATTGGAATTATGCCTCCCGGTTTAATCAATATGACGGCTGCAAAAGTGAGCGCGGTTGACGGTAGAAGTGAAGCGATTTCTTTCGCAAGTGGCGCAACGGTTATCGTATTATTTCAAACTTATATCGCCTTATTATTTGCAAAATTCATTTTCAGTCGTCAGGATATAATTAATATTTTGCAGGAAGTTGGAGTAGTGCTTTTTTTAGGCATGACCATTTACTTATTTTGGTCTGCGCAAAAGCCTAAAAAAGAAAAGCAAGAGATAAAAATGCATAGCAAAGCAAATCGGTTTTTTCTGGGAATGTTGCTTTCTGCTTTGAATTTATTTCCCATTCCATATTACGTTTTTGTAAGTGTCACCTTATCTAGTTATGGCTATTTTTTCTTTAACTCTTTTTTCATATATTCTTTTGTTTTAGGGGTGGTTTTGGGTTCGTTTCTCGTTTTTTACCTTTATATTCTATTCTTCAAAAAGCAAGAAAACAAGACTTCTTTCCTGATTGATAACGGGAATTATATCATTGGCTCTATAACAGGATTGATTTCAATAATTACTTTTTTGAAACTCATTAAAAACTATTGGATTTAAATGACCGATAAAAACGATAATTTTTTTGAACGAGTTTATGCCGTAGCCCGACAAATTCCTTACGGAAAAGTAACTTCCTATGGCGCAATTGCCAAAGTTCTTGGCGCTACTCGTTCGGCAAGAATGGTAGGTTGGGCAATGAATGCCTCACATAATTTGGAAGATGTTCCTGCACATCGAGTCGTAAATAGAATTGGTTTGCTTACAGGAAAACACCATTTTGACGGAACCAACCTTATGCAACAATTGCTTGAAAGCGAAGGAATCGAGGTAATTGACAATCAAATTATTGATTTCGACAAGCATTTTTGGATACCTGAAATGGATAAATAATTAGCAATAATTAATTGGTTTTATTTTAAAAAGAACACCCTTTTTTTACACTTTAAACTATCTTTGCACAACTATTTTTCGAGTATCACCTCTAATTTAATTTATGCTTCAAGTTCAAAATATCACCTTTGGTTACAATGATAAAAGTGTCATTAAACATATAGATTTTACAATAAATAAAGCGCAAAATATTGCAATTATTGGCGAAAGCGGTTGCGGAAAAAGTACCCTATTAAAATTGATTTATGGATTGTACGATTTAGATGAAGGGCAAATTTTTTGGGGAGAATCTGAAGTTTTAGGAACAAAATTTAACTTGGTTCCAGGAATGTCTTTTATGAAATACTTGTCTCAGGATTTTGATTTGATGCCTTATATTACGGTTGCCGAAAATATAGGAAAATACCTTTCCAATGTTAATCTAGAGAAAAAACAACAACGCATTCAGGAATTATTAGACATTGTCGAAATGTCCGAATTTGCAAATGTAAAGGCAAAATACCTGAGTGGCGGACAACAGCAAAGAGTTGCATTGGCAAGGGTTTTAGCACTAGAACCTGAAGTTTTATTGTTAGACGAGCCGTTCAGTCAAATTGATAATTTTAGAAAAAATGCATTGCGCAGAAACTTATTTGCCTATCTAAAATCAAATGGAATTACATGTATAGTTGCCACCCATGATAGCACGGATTCGCTTTCATTTGCAGATGAAACAATCGTTTTGCAAGAGGGAAAATTAATTGCAAAAGCAAATTCTTTAGAATTATATAAATACCCAGCAAATAAATATATTGCCTCACTTTTTGGGGAAGTAAATGAGTTAAAATTATCTCAATTCAAAGATATTGATGGCGACGACGAAATACTTTTGTTATATCCACACCAATTAAAAGTAGTCGAATATGGGGTGTTTAATGTCATTGTAAAAAAATGTTATTTTAAAGGAAGTCATTACTTGATTAAGGCAGTTGCTAATGGAAAAGTTATTTTCTTTGATCATAATTCGGAATTGGAATTTAATGATGAGGTTGGTTTAGGGATTTAAAAACACAAAATTTTCAATAAAAAAAACCTGTCCAATTTCTTGGACAGGTTTATAAAAACTCAGATTAATTGTGTTTTATCTCTTAATCACTCGAAGTGTTTTAACTTCTTCTCCTTGTGTTACAATTACATTGTAAACTCCAGAAGGGTAGTTATTTCCAATTTCTAAGTTGTTCATTTCTGAACTTTCAACTTGAAGTCTTTCTAATTGTCTTCCAATCATAT
>CANFVB010000050.1 GCA_947450355.1 Bacteroidota bacterium | reverse complement strand
GTGGAACGGTAACCGCAACTGGGTCGATAATTGTTAATGTTAACACAGCTGTATTATCTTCTGCAGTAGGTACTAATTCACAAACTAAATGTATTAATACGGCTATAACCAATATAACTTATACCACAACTGGAGCTACAGGAGCTACATTTAGTGGTTTGCCAACAGGAGTAACGGGTGTTTGGGCAGCCAATGTTGTTACTATTAGTGGTACGCCATCAGTATCTGGAACTTATAATTACACTATAACTTTAACAGGGGGTTGTGGAACAGCAACAGTAATAGGGTCTATAATAGTAAATCAAAATAATACCATAACACTATCTTCAGCAGCAGGGACGGATGGACAAACACTATGCATTAATTCGGCTATAACTAACATTACTTATGCCACAACGGGAGCCACAGGAGCCACGTTTAGTGGTTTACCAACAGGAGTAACTGGTGTTTGGGCAGCCAATGTAGTTACCGTTAGTGGTACGCCATCAGTATCGGGAACTTATAATTATATTTTAACTTTAATAGGCGGTTGTGAAACAGTTACTGCAATTGGGTCTGTAATTATTAATGTTAACACCGTCGTATTAACTTCGGCAGCAGGAACAAATATACAAACACTATGTATTAATACGCCTATAACCAACATCACTTATACCACAACTGGAGCCACAGGAGCCACATTTAGTGGATTGCCAACAGGAGTAACTGGCGTATGGGCAGCCAATGTAGTTACTATTAGTGGTACGCCATCAGTATCTAGAACCAACAATTACACAATAACTTTAACAGGAGGTTGTGGAACAGTCACGGCAACAGGATCGATAATAGTAACTCCAAATAATACAATAACACTATCTTCCTCAGCAGGAACAGAATCACAATCATTATGTATTAATTCGGCTATAACCAACATCAAATATAACACAACTGGAGCCACAGGAGCTACATTTAGTGGATTACCTACAGGAGTAACTGGTAATTGGACAGCCGGTAATAATGTGGTTAAAATTATCGGAACACCATCAGTATCTGGAACTTATAATTACGTAGTAACTTTAACTGGCGGTTGTGGAACAGCAACAGAAACAGGTTCGATAATAGTGGCTCCAAATAATACAATAACATTTTCTTCAGCAGTAGGTACGGATGCACAAATACGCTGTATTAATACGGCTATAACCAACATCACTTATGGCACAACAGGAGCCACAGGAGCCACATTTAGTGGTTTACCAACAGGAGTAACTGGTGTTTGGGCAGCCAATGTGGTTACTATTAGTGGTATGCCATCAGTATCGGGAACTTATAATTACATAGTGACCTTAACTGGTGGTTGTGGTTCGATTACTGCAACAGGTTCCATGATAGTAACTCCAAATAATACAATAACACTATCTTCAGCAGTAGGTACGGATGTACAAACCAATTGTATAAATACGTCGGTAACCAATATTACTTATACCACATCTGGAGCTACAGGAGCAACATTTAGTGGTTTACCAACAGGTGTAACTGGTGTTTGGGCAGCCAATGTAGTTACCGTTAGCGGTATCCCATCAATGTCGGGAACTTATAATTACGTAGTAACTTTAACGGGTGGTTGTGGAACAGTTACTGCAACAGGTTCGATAATAATAACTCCAAATAATACCATAATATTATCTTCAACAGCAGGAACGGATGCACAAACATTATGTGTCAATACGGCTTTAAACAACATCACTTATACTACAACTGGAGCTACAGGAGCAACATTTAGTGGTTTGCCATCGGGTGTTACTGGAGTTTGGGCAGCCAATGTGATTACTATTAGTGGTTTGCCATCAGTATCGGGAACTACAAATTATGAAGTAACTTTAACAGGCGGTTGTGGAACAGTTGTTACAACAGGTTCTATAATAGTAACTCCAAATAATACCATAACATTGTCCTCAGAAATAGGAACGGATACTCAAACACCGTGTAACAATACAGCAATAACCGACATCACTTATACCACAACTGGAGCCACAGGCGTTACATTTAGTGGTTTACCAACAGGGGTAACAGGTGTTTGGGCAGCTAATGTAGTTACTATTAGTGGTACACCATCAGGAGGATCTAGAAATAATTATACCATAACTTTAACAGGCGGTTGTGGGATAGTTACAGCAACAGGTTCCATAATAATACCTTCAAATAATAGAATAACTTTGAATTCATCTGCAGCAACGGAGGGGCAAACATTATGTGTCAATACGGCTATAAACAATATTACTTATTCAACAAATGGAGCCACTGGAGCCACATTTAGCGGTTTACCTACAGGGGTAACTGGAGTATGGATATCGGATATGGTTCGAATTAGTGGTACACCATCAGTATCTGGAACTTATAATTACCGTATAACTTTAACAGGAGGTTGTGGAACGGCAGGTAAATCAGGTTCTATAATTGTTAATGCTAACACTTCAACTTTATCTTCAGCAGCAGGTACGGATGGACAGACCAAATGTGTCAATACTGCTATTACAAACATTACTTATAACACAACTGGAGCTACAGGAGCCACATTTAGTGGTTTGCCAACAGGGGTAACTGGTACTTGGGCAGCCAATGTAGTTACTATTAGTGGTACGTCATCAGTATCGGGAACTTATAATTACGTAGTAACTCTAACAGGGGGTTGTAGAATTACAGTATTGGGTTCTATTATAATAACTCCAAATAATACAAAAACATTATCTTCAGCAGTAGGAACGGATGCACAAACACTCTGTATTAATACGGCTATAACCAACATCACTTACACCACAACTGGAGCTACAGGAGCCACATTTAGTGGTTTGCCAACAGGAGTAACTGGTGGTTGGGCAGCCAATGTAGTTACTATTAGTGGTACGCCATCAGTATCGGGAACTTATAATTACACTATAACTTTAACAGGCGGTTGTGGTGCAGTCACGGCAACAGGGTCTATAATTGTTAATATTAACACAGCTGTATTGTCTTCTGCAGCCGGTACTGATTCTCAAACCAAATGTATTAATACGGCATTAACCAATATTTCTTATACCACAACTGGAGCCACAGGAGCTACATTTAGTGGTTTGCCAACAGGAGTAATGGGTGTTTGGGCAGCCAATGTGGTTACCATTAGTGGTACGCCATCATTATCTGGAACTTATAATTACACTATAACTTTAACAGGGGGTTGTGGAACAGTTACAGCAATGGGGTCTATAATTGTTAATGTTAACACAGCTGTATTATCTTCCGCAGCAGGAACAAATACACAAACTAAATGTATTAATTCGGCTATAACCAATATTTCTTATACCACAGTTGGAGCAACAGGAGCATCATTTAGTGGCTTACCATCGGGTGTTACTGGAGTTTGGGCAGCCAATGTAATTACTATTAGTGGTACGCCGTCAGTATCGGGTACCTATAATTACACAGTAACTTTAACAGGCGGTTGTGGAATAGTTACAGCAACTGGTTCGATAATAGTAACTCCAAATAATACCTTAACACTAACTTCATCACTAGGAACATATGCACAGACACTTTGCATCAATACAGCTATAACCAATATCACTTGTACCACAACTGGAGCCACAGGGGCTACATTTAGCGGTTTGCCAACAGGGGTAACTGGTGTTTGGGCAGCCAATTTAATTACCGTTAGCGGTACCCCGTCAGTATCTGGAACTTATAATTGCATAGTGACTTTAACAGGCGGTTGTGGTGCAGTAACAGCAACTGGTTCTATAATTGTTAATGCTAACACTTCAACTTTATCTTCAGTAGCAGGTACGGATGGACAGACCAAATGTGTCAATACGGCTATAACCAACATCACTTATACCACAACTGGAGCTACAGGAGCCACATTTAGTGGTTTGCCAACAGGAGTAGCTGGTACTTGGGCAGCCAATGTAGTTACTATTAGTGGTACGCCATCAGTATCGGGAACTTATAATTACGTAGTAAATTTAACAGGCGGTTGTAGAGTTACAGTATTGGGATCTATTATAGTAACTCCAAATAATACAAAAACATTAACATCGGCAGTAGGAACGGATGCACAAACACTATGTGTTAATACGGCTATAACCAACATCACTTATACCACAACTGGAGCTACAGGAGCATCATTTAGTGGTTTGCCATCGGGTGTTACTGGAGTTTGGGCAGCCAATGTGATTACCATTAGTGGTACGCCATCAGTATCGGGAACTTATAATTATACTATAACTTTAACAGGGGGTTGTGGAACAGTTACAGCAATGGGGTCTATAATTGTTAATGTTAACGCAGCTGTATTATCTTCCGCAGCAGGATCGAATGCGCAAACTAAATGTATCAATTCGGCTATAACCAATATTTATTATACCACAATTGGAGCAACAGGAGCAACATTTAGTGGTTTTCCATCGGGTGTTACTGGAGTTTGGGCAGCCAATGTGATCACTATTAGTGGTACGCCATCAGTATCGGGAACTTATAATTACACAATAACTTTAACAGGCGGTTGTGGAACAGTGACAGTAACAGGGTCAATAATAGTATCTCCAAATAATACCATTACACTATCTTCAGCAGTTGGATCAAATGCTCAAACCAAATGTGTCAATACGGCATTAACCAACATTACTTATAGCACAGCTAGAGCCACAGGAGCAATATTCAGTGGTTTACCAACAGGGGTAACTGGTGTTTGGGCAGCCAATGTGGTTACTATTAGTGGTATGCCATTAGTATCTGGTACCTATAATTACATAGTAACTTTAACAGGCGGTTGTGAAACAGTAACAGCAGCAGGAGCAATTACCATAGTTGCTATTACTTGGACAGGTTTATTAGATACTTTGTGGAATAATCCTAATAACTGGTCATGTGGAAATGTACCAACTACAACCTCCGATGTAATTATTGCATCAGGAGTAACTAACCAACCTGTTATTATTTCGGATATTACTATTAATTCGTTGACAATTAATACAGGAGCCAGTTTAACAGTTCCTTCAGGAATTGATTTAACGGTAACTGATTTTGTTCATAATAACGGTACGATGACGGTTCTAAACAATGCCAACTTGATTCAAGCGAATGATGTTTCCAATACTGGAAACATTACTGTGAAACGTGATTCGGCACCTTTATTAAGATTAGACCATACGTTTTGGTCATCACCAGTAACTGGTATTCAAACATTGCAACAATTCTCACCAAATACATTGTCAAATCGTTTCTATACGTACACTACAAGTAGTAATTCATATACTGCTATACCAGCTACATCAACATTTGCAGCTGGAAAAGGATTTGCAATTCGTGCATCGAATACGCATTCATCAACCATTCCAACTGCCTTTTCAGGTACGTTTGTAGGGGTTCCAAATAATGGTTCTAAATCATTTACTTTGGCTACGGATGCAGTTTCAGGATATAATTACAACCTTGTTGGTAATCCATATCCATCAACAATTGATGTTACTGCTTTTTTAAATGGCAATAGTAACGTTGTAGGTACGATTTATTACTATACCCACAGTTTGACAATGAATGCACAAGGTTTATTCCCTCAAGGAACAAACTATTCTTCTAGAAACAGATCAGGCTTTACGCTATCTACGCTTATTCTTGGGGATTTACATCCAACGGTTTTAATTCCAAGTGGTACTATTCAAGTGGGACAAGGTTTCTTAGTAAGAGCAACAAATGCTGGAACTGTAACGTTTACCAATGCCATGAGAAGAGGTAATAATGACAACCAGTTCTTGAGAACAGCAGAAATCGAGAAACACCGCATTTGGTTGAACTTGAAAACAGATACAGGATCTGACATCAATCAAATGATGGTGGGTTATGTGGAAGGTGCTACTCAAGCAGTTGACACCGATTTTGACGGATTGTTATTTGGATGTACTGGAAGTTCATTGGCTTCTAAATTGGACGGAGCGAATTACGGAATTCAAGGACGTAGCTTGCCATTTGCATCAAATGATGTCGTGCCTTTGGCTTTCAAAGCTTCAGCTACTGGAAACTATATGATTTCATTGACCAATACTGATGGATTGTTTGCGGGAAGTCAAGACATCTATGTACGTGATAACTTAATGGGAACCGATCATAACATCAAAGTTTCCCCTTATACCTTCTCATCGGATGCAGGTACATTTGATTCTCGTTTTCAATTGGTTTACATACAAGCGTTAGGAATTCCTTCAACGGATTTCACACCAAACTCTGTGATTGTTTACAAAAACACGGATTGGTTCTATGTGAACACAAAAGGAATCGTAATGAAAGATATTCAAGTATATGATGTTGCAGGACGTTTGATTTTCAAACAATCGGATATCAACGCAACGACAGCGGTATTGACTGGTTTAACACAAACCAACGAAGTATTGTTCTTGAAAATCACATCAGAGTATAATGTAATGGTAACAGTAAAAGTAATTAACTAATAAACATACAATTAAAGAATAAAATATGAATAACTTTAAAAACATCGTTTTCACATTGATAGCAATTGTATTAGTTCAGTTTGTTGCTTTGGCGCAAGACCCAGGAGATTTTGGAGGAGATCCAAATCCTGAAGATGCTCCAATAGATGCATTTCTTTGGACTATGTTATTAGTTGGTTTATGTTATGTGTTTTATAAATATAAAAGCCTTAAATCAAATTAAACACGATTTCTTAAAACCTTATTTTACTTAATAATAAAGCCCTTTCAGAATTATTAAGTTGGTTTTGAAGGGTTTTTTGTATTATGAGTTATGAACTTATTCATTTCGCTTCAAATACGCTTTGAAATCTTCGTAGGTTTTGATTTTTATACTCAACTTTTCCTTATTCAAAACACTTTCGATTTGGGTTGGAATAGGAAGTTTTACATTTAAAAAAGGTTCAACCACGTCCAAAAACTTAATTGGATGCGCTGTTTCAAGGAAAATTCCAATTGAATTCGGATGATTCTGTAATTCCTTTTTCAAACCAAGAAACCCAACAGCACCGTGAGGTTCGGCAATATATCCTGAGTTTTTGTAGATTGTTTGTAAAGCAACTTCGGTTTCGGCATCTGTAAATGAAAATGAAGAAAAGTCTTTTTTGAATTCCGACAAATCATTTTTATACATTTCTTGAATCCGAATAAAATTACTTGGATTTCCAACATCCATAGCATTGGAAATCGTTGCTTCGGAAGGTTTTGGGTCATACAATCCATCTTCTAAAAAGCGTGGAACCGTATCGTTTACATTGGTAGAAGCTACAAAATGTTCAATAGGTAATCCTAACTTTTTTGCAATAATTCCAGCACAGATATTACCAAAATTACCACTCGGGCAAGAAAAAATAAGCGGTTTATTTTCTGATTTCAATTGCTTGTAAGCAAAGAAAAAATAAAACATTTGTGGCAACCAACGGGCAATATTAATGGAATTTGCAGATGTTAGGTTTTTATAATTCAGACTTTCATCTAAAAAAGCTTTTTTAACCATATCTTGACAATCATCAAAAACACCGTCAACTTCAAGTGCCGTAATATTTTGTCCTAATGTTGTCAATTGACGTTCTTGAATATCGCTGACTTTCCCCGAAGGATATAAAATGACAACATCAACGCCTTCAACACCTAAAAAACCACTGGCAACAGCACCTCCAGTATCTCCAGAAGTAGCAACGATTACAGTGTTTTTAGCTCCTTTTTTATCTGAATTAAAATACGCCAAACAGCGTGACATAAATCGCGCACCGACATCTTTGAATGCCATTGTAGGGCCGTGAAAAAGCTCTAACGAATAAATATTGTTTTCAACTTTCACTAATGGAAAATCAAAACACAATGTTTCGGTAATAATTTGCCTCAAATTTGCCTCAGGAATTTCATCGCCTACAAATTGTTGAATCGCTTGAAAAGCAATTTCTTCGTTAGAAAGTGTTTCGATTTTATCAAAAAAATCAGATGAAATAGGGGTGAGGCTTTCAGGAAAATACAAACCTTTATCGGGAGCTAATCCTTGAATTAGAGCTTCTTGAAAAGAAACTTTTGGTGCGTTATGGTTTAAACTGTAATATTTCATTTTTATGTAGCTATATGCAGAATACTTTTTGCAATAAGCCATTTGCCTACTGCATAAAGCCTTTTGCTTTTATATTATTTTAACTCCTTCTGAATTTACTTTTGAAACGTGAATTTCATAAGGCAAATCCATTTCATCGTAAACAGTACTCATTGCTTTTGCAATTTTATTGGCGGTTTCAATTCCTTTGCTCAAGGCAAATATTGAAGGTCCTGAACCAGAAATACCAGATCCCAAAGCACCATTTTCTAAAGCAACTTTTTTAATTATATCAAATTTCGGAATGAATGAGCCTCGCAAGGGTTCCACAATTTCATCGTGAAGCGAACGCCCAATCAACTCGTAATCAGAAGTATAAAATCCTGAAATTAATCCTCCCAAGTTTCCCCATTGGACAATGGCACTTTTTAAAGAAATCATTGGTTGTAAAACCGCACGCATTTCTGAAGTTTTCAATTCAATTTGTGGGTGAATTACCGTTGCATACAATTCAGATGGACTTTCTATTTTAATAATATCTAATGGAATTGTACTGCGAACTAGTGTTATTCCACCTAAAATGGCGGGTGCAACATTATCAGCGTGTTCACTTCCGCTTGCAATTGCCTCGCCTTTCATTGCAAAAGCAACCAATTCTTTTCGAGTGAACGGTTTTCCAACTAATTCATTTATTCCAAAAACAGCTCCAGCAGCACTTGCAGCCGAACTCCCAATTCCACTTCCTGCTTTTATGTTTTTATAGATTTCAATATCAAAACCAAATTCATAGTCAATAGCTTCTAAAAGTGCCAAACCAGCAACTCCAGCAACATTTTTAGAAGTTTCCAAAGGCAAATCAGCACCTACGATTTTGGTAATTCTAATGCCTTTAATATCTGATTTTTTAATAATCATTTCATCTCCAGTAGCTTCCAAACACAATCCTAAGACATCAAATCCACAGGAAATATTGGCAATTGTAGCGGGGCAAAATATTTTTATTTCATTCATTTTTATTAGTCTTAAAGTTCAAATAAAAAAAAGATTAACTTTTGTGTTAAATTACTTTACAATAAATTAAACGTTTCCAATTCTGATTACATCTGCAAAAATTCCCGAAGCTGTAACCGCTGCACCAGCTCCAGCTCCTTTAATTAATAAAGGTTGGTCAACGTATCTGTCGGTGTAAAATTGAACAATATTATCTTTTCCTTCTAAATTGTAAAAAGGACTTTCTTTTGGTATAAATTGCAATCCTACACTTGCTTTTCCATCTTCAAATTTGGCAACATATTTCAAACGGCAGTCTTTTGCCAAAGCTTCTTTATATATGTTTTCAAAATGAGCTGCGTTTTTTATTAAGGAAGCAAAGAAAGTCTCATTATCTTTAGTTTCTAAACATTCAACTGGTAAAAAAGATTCGTTGGCAATGTCTTCGATTTCCATTTTATAACCGCTTTCACGAATTAGAATAAGTATCTTTCGAGCAACATCAACACCGCTTAAATCAATTTTCGGGTCAGGCTCTGTAAATCCTTGAACGCCAGCTTCTTTTACGACATCGTGAAAAGAATTATTCTCATCAAAATTGTTGAATATAAAATTCAAACTTCCAGAAAGTACCGCTTGAATTTTATGAACTTTATCACCCGATGCAATTAAATGTTTCAAAGTGTCAATTATTGGTAAACCTGCACCAACATTGGTTTCAAACAAAAATGGCGCATTGAATTTTCTTGATAATTGTTTCAGATTACTATAATTTTCATAAGCCGAAGAACACGCAATTTTGTTGCAGGTAACCACGGCAATATTTTGTTTTAAATAATGCGAATACGTTTGTGAAACACTTTCATTTGCTGTGACATCTACAAAAATACTGTTTCTTAAATTGAGTGCAATTACATTAGAAATGAACGTTTCTTTATTAGCAATTTCACCATTTTCTAAACTTGTTTTCCAATTATTTAATGAAATTCCTTCTTCGTCAAAAAGCATTTTTCGAGAGTTCGATAAAGCAATGACACGAAGGTTTATTTTTAGATTTTCCTTTAAGAATTTCTTTTGTTGGTGAATTTGTTCGATGAATTTTTCACCTACATTTCCAACGCCCATTACAAATAAATTCAACTGTTTTGCATTGTCTTCAAAGAAACATTCGTGCAAGGTATTCAAAGCTTTTTTAACATCACGTTTGTTGATTACCGCTGAAATATTTCGTTCTGAAGCTCCTTGCGCAATGGCTCTGATGTTCACGTTATTTTTTCCTAAAGTTCTGAACATTTTGCCACTCAATCCTTGGTGACTTTTCATATTTTCACCAACTAAAGCAATGATACAAAGGTTTTCTTCAACAATACTTGGGTCAATTTTGTTTTGAGCAATTTCTAATTCAAATGCTTTATCAATAGCAATTCGAGCATTATTGGCATCCTCATTTAAAATTCCAATACAAATTGAATGTTCAGAAGAAGCTTGCGTGATAAAAATAACATTGATATTTTCATTGGATAAAACCTCAAATAATCGTTTTGAAGAACCTGAAACTCCAATCATTCCAGGACCTTCAAGTGTTAATAAAGCGATATTGTCAATATGTGAAATTCCCTTAATTGGGTTTTCATTTTCATTTCTTTCAGATGAAATATAAGTTCCAGCTGCTTCAGGTTCAAATGTATTTTTGATGACAATTGGAATATTCAATTTCAAAACAGGCTGAATTGTTGGTGGATACAAAACTTTTGCACCAAAATGAGATAATTCCATAGCTTCTTGATAGGAAATTGTTTCTATGGGATGCGCTTGTTTTACGATTTTCGGATTTGCAGTAAACATTCCGCTTACGTCTGTCCAAATTTCGAGTAATTCAGCATTCAATGCGCCAGCTAAAATGGCAGCCGTATAATCCGAACCACCACGACCCAAAGTTGTAGAATAACCGTCTGTTGAAGAGGCAATAAACCCTGGAACTAAAGTTACTCTGAAGACATTTGAATTAAAATAATCCTTTATCAATTGGTTAGAAAGGTCAAAATTTACAACTGCTTTTCCAAAATGATTGTTGGTTTTAATAATTTCGCGACTGTCTTTATATCCTGAATTATGAACTTTTTGTTCTAATGCTTTCGCAATGATTTGGGAAGATAAAAGTTCGCCGAATCCCATTATTGTATCGGAAGTTCTATTGGATAATTCTCCCAATAAAAAACAACCGTCTAAAAGTGTTTTTAGATGATTAATATCGCTATTAATAGCTTCTAACAAAGGTTTTTGTTGGCTTGTAATGATTAATTCTTCAATTGCTTCTCTGTGTTTTTCTTCAATTTGTGAAACCACATCTTTGAATGTAATATCTTTTGAAGCTGCTTTTGAAGCTGCCAAAATCAATAAATCGGTTACGCCACTGAAAGCGGAAACTACAACCACTAATTTAGTTGATGTTGCAGCTGTATTTTCAACTATAGAAAGCACTAATTTTATGTTATTTGCATTGGCAACCGAAGTACCGCCGAATTTTAAAATTTTCATTGTTTTGTATGATAATAAGGTAAATGGTGATTTTTTCTTCTTACGAAAAAGGAAATAAAGTGGATTATATGTGAAAAATGTACCCCATTGGGGTAATAATTGTTGTTGTAGAAATTGTGATAATAGAAAAAACAACCGAAATTTCGGTTGGAGTAAATACTTGATATGAAGTAAATTTGCTATTCATAATTTCAAATGTAGTAATTATTACCAATAAATAATGAAAGATTATTTCAAAACTACTAATTTATATGAATTTCTCATTTATTAAAACTTATTTTGATAAATGAATAAATAAACGGTCAATTTGTCGTAAATTTAATTGCAATTTAAACATCATTTTATGATAATTAATAGAGAAGAATTTAGAAAAAGATACCGTCCCATTGATAAATTCACTCACAAAGGGATTCAAGGTCACGCTTTGATTATTGGTGGGAGTTATGGAAAAATGGGTTCTGTAGTTTTGGCTTCAAAAGCTTGTTTGAAAACAGGTTGCGGATTGGTTACGGCATTTATCCCAAAATGTGGTTATGAGATTTTGCAAATTTCAAATCCTGAAGTGATGGTTGGAACCGATGATTTTATGGAACATTTGACAGCAATAAACATCGAAACTGAATTTCAAGCAATTGGAATAGGGATGGGGATGGGGCAAGATTCTGACACCCAACACGCATTTTATTATTTCTTAAAAAACAACAAAACCCCTTTAATCATTGATGCTGACGGATTAAACATACTTTCTAAAAATTTAGAATGGTTGGAATTGTTACCGAAACACACTATTTTGACGCCACATCCAAAAGAATTAGAACGACTTATCGGAAAATGGGATTCAGATGAAGATAAAAGGTATAGAGTAGCACAATTATCTCATAAATATGACCTTATTATTGTGGTTAAAGGAGCGCCAACAGTTATCTTTTTTCAAGATGAAATCTATGAAAACACGACTGGAAATCAAGCATTGGCAACAGCAGGAAGTGGCGATGTTTTGTCTGGAATTATTACAAGTTTGGTTGCTCAATCTTACAAACCATTGGATGCAGCAATTTTAGGTGTTTATTTACATGGATTAACAGCCGATATTGCAGCCCCAAAAATGAGTTATCAAGCATTTATTGCCTCTGATATTATTGAGAATATTGGAATTGCCTATCTCGAATCAACGTCATTATTACAATAATCATAAAATAAACGAATAAACCTTGCTTTATAAGTAGTATTTACGGATTTTTGTGCTTGTAATAAAACGATAATTATGAGCAACATTCATTATATAAGTACCGATATTCTTTCATTAGAAGTAGTTCAAGAAATCATAAGTCATAATAAAACCATTGAATTATCTGAAGAAGCAAGAGTGAATATTCAAAAATGCAGAGATTATTTAGATAAAAAAATGGAATCTAATGAAACTGCTATTTACGGAATAAACACAGGTTTTGGATCGCTTTGCAATGTGAAAATTTCAAATGAAAACCTTTCTCAACTTCAAGAAAACTTAGTAAAATCGCACGCTTGCGGGACAGGGGAGGAGGTGCCTTCAGAAATTGTTAAGTTGATGTTGCTGTTAAAAATACAATCGTTGAGTTACGGTTATTCAGGAGTGCAATTGGCGACTGTTTTGCGTTTGATTGACTTTTATAATAATGATATTTTACCAATAATTTATACACAAGGTTCACTTGGAGCATCAGGTGATTTGGCGCCTTTAGCCCATTTATCATTGCCACTTTTAGGAGAAGGCGAAGTGGTATTTAACGGAAATAAAGTACCAACTTCTGTGGTGATGGAACATTTTGGTTGGAATCC
>CANFVB010000049.1 GCA_947450355.1 Bacteroidota bacterium | reverse complement strand
ATGCTAATAAAAAAGTAAAAATTGATATTTTCAGGCAAAACTAAACTACAAATCACAATCAACAATCCGCCAATAACCCACATTTTCCCTGCTAAAAGATGCGTCAATTTCCACACTTCTTCGCTTTCTAATGTCCACGGCGTTTTGATGCCAATGAAGTAATTTTGCTTAATAACCTTGAAATAATTACCCATAAAAACAAACAATATTCCAACCAAAACAACAATCATATTTGGACTTGACAGCTTTTGATTATTAGAAATATAAATAATTACAAGTGCCAAAGCCGACATAAAAGCCACCAAAATAAACTTAAATTGGTAGTATTTGCCACCCATAGATTCAATGCGTTTTTTGGGGTCAATTTTCGGAACCACCAGCATCAAAACATACGTAAGAACTGGCAATAAAAACACCAATCCAATCAACGAATATTTACTTCCCCAATCATCAATTTCGCCATTTAAATTCCAATGCAAAGGCACTTGTTCAGGCAAACTGTTCCACACAGAACCCAAATAGACAAATGGTAATAACACAATTCCAATAATCGGCAGTTCTTTTTTTAATGTTTCGTTCATCATTTTTATTTTTTAAAAGTTAAAATCCACTGCAAAACGTCTTCCATAATGGTTGTATTTATAGAATAAATAACGAATTGCCCTTTTTTCTCAGAAGCTATTAAATCGGCACGTTTCAAAATGTCTAAGTGATGCGAAATACTCGGTTTTGAAATATCAAAAGAAGCCGCAATATCTCCTGCGGTCAAATCTTTTTCCTTCAAAAGTTCCAAAATTTCCCTTCTTGTCACATCGTTCAACGCTTTGAAAATAGCATTCATATATTTTCGTTTATATATTTAGACAAATGTCTAAATACTTTATTGATTGTCAAAATAAAACAACAAATATTTTTAATACTTCTTTTCTTTTGGAGCGAATTGTCCTCTTGTAGGGAAATATCCAAATCAACTGGTTTATAATTTGAGGCTAATAACTTGAAATTTGATACTAATAACTCGAAAATTCGAGCTTTTAACCTGAAATTTCGAGTTATTAGCCTCAAATTTCGAGCTAATAACTTGAAATTTCGAGCTAATAACCTGAAATTTGAATTGGGAACTTGAAAATTCGAGTTAAAAGCCTGAAAATTCGAGTTAAAAGCCTGAAATTTTCATTTTGGATATTCTGCAAAGTTTCCAAAACCTTATAAGTAGTTATTGCTTCGGCAGAGACAAGAAAAACGAATATTCTTGTCATGCTGAAAGGGTTAATTAGGTTATTCGTTGATTTGGTTATTTGGAAAATTTGAAGTCGAATGTCATAATTCATAACACATAATTTATTTTAAATCGGGGTTCGCATGAAGGATGGCAGCGGAAATCCTCTGTGGAACGAAGTGGAACAGAGATTGCAGCGCACAGCCTGACCCGAAGTTTTTACGAAGGGGCATGCCCAAATAATTGGCATCAAAACTTTATTTTTTAGTCAAGAAACAGGTACAAGCAATTAAATAAAAATTATTAGTTTCAATCTCTTTTTTATTTCATTGTTTAAGTTTTACCTTTGTAAAATAAACAAAAGCAATGGCAAGATTCAAAGAAAATGATTTACCAAAATCGAAAATTACAGTAAGTTCACTCAATAAGGCAGTTTTAATATTTCAGTATGCGGGAAACCACAGATGGAAGTTTTATGTAGGTTTGTTTTTCTTACTATTAACTGGAGGAACGGCATTGGCTTTCCCAAAACTAATGGGAATGCTTATTGATTGTGTCAAAAACAAAGACAACGAGCAAGCCAATTTTATTGCTTTTGGATTGGTTGTTATTCTTTTAATGCAATCATTATTTTCATTTTTCAGGCTTTCATTATTTGTTAATTTCACGGAAAATACGTTAGCTAATTTAAGATTGGCTTTGTATAGTAACTTGGTAAAATTACCAATGACATTCTTTTCGCAAAAGCGTGTTGGAGAATTAAACAGTCGTATTAGTTCTGATATTACTCAAATTCAAGACACTTTAACTTCGACTATTGCGGAGTTTTTGAGACAATTTATACTCATTATTGGAGGTGTTATTTTATTAGGAACTGAAAGTATCAAACTCACTTTGTTGATGTTATCTGTAGTTCCACTTATTGCTGTTGCCGCAGTAATTTTTGGACGTTTTATTAGAAAATATTCTAAAAAAGTTCAGGATCAGGTTGCAGAAAGTCAGGTTATTGTTGAAGAAACGATGCAAGGAATTAGCATTGTTAAAGCTTTTGCAAATGAATGGTATGAAATTGCTCGATATGATGGAAAGATAAAAGAAATTGTAAAAATTGCAATTAAAGGAGGTAAATACAGAGGATATTTTGCTTCGTTTATTATTTTCTGTTTATTCGGAGCTATTGTTGCAGTAGTATGGTTTGGTGTTCGTTTAAGTATTGGAGGAGAAATGAGCGTTGGACAGCTAATTTCATTTGTTTTGTATTCGACATTTGTTGGTGCCTCATTTGGTGGAATTGCAGAATTGTATGCACAAATACAGAAAGCTGTTGGTGCTACAGAGCGGGTTTTTGAATTATTGGAAGAAATTCCAGAAAAAATAAGCAACAAACACTCGGACTCTATTGAGAAAATAAAAGGGAATGTGAGTTTTAAAAATGTGGCTTTTTGTTATCCATCAAGAAAAGAAATACAAGTTTTAAAAGAAGTGAGTTTTAATGCTGATTTCGGACAAAAAATAGCAATTGTAGGCCCTAGTGGAGCAGGGAAATCAACAATTGCAACTTTGTTATTACGCTTTTACGATATTGATGCAGGCGAAATTTTAATAGATGGTAAAAGTATTTACGAATATGATTTGGAAACACTTCGAGAAAACATGAGTATTGTACCGCAAGATGTTATTTTATTTGGAGGTACAATTCGAGAAAATATTGCTTATGGAAAACCAAATGCTACCGAGGAAGAAATTTATATTGCAGCAAAACAAGCCAATGCTTTTAACTTCATTGAAGGTTTTCCAGAAAAATTTGAAACTATAGTTGGGGAAAGAGGAATAAAACTATCTGGAGGGCAACGGCAACGGATTGCTATTGCAAGGGCTTTATTAAAGAATCCTAGTATTTTAATTTTAGACGAAGCGACCTCATCATTAGATAGTGAAAGTGAAAAATTAGTTCAGGAAGCTTTAGAGATTTTGATGGAAGGAAGAACGAGTATTATCATTGCACACAGGCTTTCAACAATACGTTCTGCAGATCAAATCATTGTATTAGATAACGGAAAAATTAATGAACAAGGAACACATCAGGAACTGATTTCACTTGAAAACGGCATCTATAAAAACTTGAGTAATTTGCAGTTTAATAATTTTTAATACCGTGACAAAGTTTAATAATTAGAAGAAAACAATATTAATTCGCAAAAAACAACAAACAAAAAGTAAGAAATTAACTATTTATCGCTATTTTACAATTACTTACCTATTTCTATTGCGTGGTTTTTTGTAAACCATTATATTTGCGTTCATAAAATTTGAAAAATGATTAAGATTACTTTGCCCGATGGGTCTGTTAAGGAATTTGAAATTGGTGCTACGCCGATGGATGTTGCGATAAATATTAGTGAAGGATTTGCGAGAAATGTGATTTCTGCGGCATTTAACGGAACGACGATTGAGACGTCAACGCCTTTAACGATTGACGGTGCGCTTGTTTTATATACTTGGAATGACGAAAACGGGAAGAAAGCGTTCTGGCATTCGACGTCTCACGTTATGGCGCAAGTTTTGGAAGAAATGTATTCTGGAATTAAATTAACGCTTGGACCTGCGATTAGTAACGGGTTTTATTATGATGTAGATTTTGAAGACCATAAGATTACCGACGCTGATTTTAAGAAAATTGAAGATCGAGTTTTAGAAATTTCAAGAGAAAAACACGAATTTAAGTTGCGTCCTGTTTCAAAAGCGAAAGCATTGGAAGTTTATAAAGATAATGTTTATAAAACGGAATTAATTTCGAATTTGGAAGATGGCACGATTACTTTTTGTGATCACGCTACTTTTACAGATTTGTGTCGTGGTGGTCATATTCCAAATACTGGGATTATCAAGGCGATGAAAGTTATGAGTGTTGCTGGTGCTTACTGGCGTGGTGATGAGAAAAATAAGCAATTGACCCGTGTTTATGGAACTTCGTTTCCAAAGCAAAAAGATTTGACGGAATATTTAGAATTGCTTGAAGAGGCAAAACGTCGTGATCATAGAAAATTAGGAAAAGAATTGGAATTGTTTGCGTTTTCACAAAAAGTGGGACAAGGATTGCCGTTGTGGTTGCCAAAAGGTGCTGCTTTGAGAGATCGATTGGAACAATTTTTGAAAAAAGCACAGAAAAAAGCGGGTTACGAGCAAGTAATTACGCCACATATTGGACAAAAAGAATTGTATGTTACTTCAGGACATTATGCAAAATATGGTGCAGATAGTTTTCAACCGATAACGACTCCTGCTGAAGGCGAAGAGTTTTTATTGAAACCAATGAACTGTCCACACCACTGTGAAATTTACAATACAAAACCGTGGTCGTATAAAGATTTACCAAAGCGTTACGCTGAATTTGGAACGGTTTATAGGTACGAGCAAAGTGGCGAATTGCACGGTTTGACTCGTGTTCGTGGATTTACTCAGGATGATGCGCATATTTTTTGTACGCCAGAACAATTGGATGAAGAATTCAAAAAAGTAATTGATTTGGTATTGTACGTTTTCAGTTCTTTAGGATTTGAAAATTTTACGGCTCAAATTTCGTTGCGTGACAAAGAAAATAGAGATAAATATATAGGTTCCGATGAAAATTGGGAAAAAGCAGAGAATGCAATTATCAATGCTGCTGCGGATAAAGGTTTGAATACCGTTGTAGAATATGGCGAAGCTGCTTTCTATGGTCCGAAATTAGATTTTATGGTAAAAGATGCTTTGGGAAGACAATGGCAATTGGGAACAATTCAGGTTGATTATAATTTGCCTGAGCGATTTGAATTGACTTATAAAGGTTCTGATAATGAATTGCACCGACCAGTAATGATTCACCGAGCGCCATTTGGTTCAATGGAACGATTTATCGCTATTTTATTAGAGCATACTGCGGGAAATTTCCCACTTTGGTTGATGCCAGAACAAGCAATAATATTATCTTTGAGCGAGAAATATGAAAATTATGCTAAAAAAGTTTTAAATCTGCTAGAAAATCACGAAATTCGCGCCCTTGTAGATAACAGAAATGAGACTATAGGCAAGAAAATTAGGGATGCTGAAATGCAAAAAACCCCGTTTATGTTGATTGTAGGCGAGGAAGAAGAGAAAAACGGAACCATTTCTATACGCCGTCACGGACAGGAAGGAAAAGGAAATAGTAGCGTTACAATCGAAGAATTTGCTTCAATTGTGAATGAAGAGATCAACAAAACATTAAAAGTATTTACAGTTTAACTTAAATTATAAAGTCATAGCAATAAGAAGCAATAGAGGTTATCAACCTCGAGTAGAAAAAAAAGATGCACATAGGATTAATAATCTTATTCGTGGAGTACAAGAAGTAAGGCTTGTTGGTGAAAACATTGAACCTGGAGTTTTCAAACTTACAGAGGCATTGCGTTTAGCAGATGAATTTGAACTAGATTTAGTTGAAATTTCTCCAAATGCGGAACCACCAGTTTGTAAAATTATGGATTATAAAAAATTCATATATGAGCAAAAGAAACGTGACAAAGCGCTTAAAGCAAAATCTACTCAGGTAGTGGTGAAAGAAATTCGTTTCGGACCTCAAACTGATGAGCACGATTATGAGTTTAAAAGAAAGAATGCTGAGAAATTCTTAAAAGAAGGAGCAAAATTAAAAGCTTTTGTATTCTTTAAAGGACGTTCAATTATCTATAAAGATCAAGGTCAAATCTTGCTTTTGAGATTAGCAACAGATTTAGAAGAATTTGGTAAAGTGGAAGCGATGCCAGTTCTTGAAGGAAAGAGAATGATTATTTTCATTGCTCCGAAGAAGAAAAAATAAAATCCTCCCCTAACCCCTCCGAAGGAAGGGAACAAAAAAGGAGAAACAAATATAACTTCTCGTCACCCTCCCCTTTGGGGAGGGATGGGGAGGGGAATCGATAAGTAAGTAAGAATAAATTAAACACTAGGAAAAAATGCCTAAAATGAAAACCAAATCTAGCGCCAAGAAACGATTTAAAGTTACTGGTTCTGGAAAGATTAAAAGAAAGCATGCTTTTAAAAGTCACATCTTGACTAAAAAATCTAAAAAACGTAAATTAGCTTTGACACACTCAGCGTTAGTTCACAAAACAGATATGAAAAGCATCAAACAACAATTAAGAATTATCTAAAAAAGCTATAGGCTTTAGGCATAAAGCTTAAAGCATATTGCAAAAGAATTCTTTAGGTTAAAATTAAATTTAATAACCTTGGAGTATGGCCATTAAGTTCCCTTGATTAAATTCGGGACGCCTGCTACAAAAAAACAGTAAAATTATGCCAAGATCGGTAAATTCAGTTGCTAAAAGAGCACGAAGAAAAAAAATAATGAAGCAAGCCAAAGGTTTCTTTGGAAGACGTAAAAACGTTTGGACAGTTGCTAAAAATGCGGTAGAGAAAGCAATGTGCTACGCTTACCGTGACAGAAAAGTGAACAAAAGAAATTTCCGTGCTTTATGGATTCAACGTATCAACGCTGGAGCTAGATTGGAAGGAATGTCTTATTCACAATTCATGGGGAAAGTAAAAGCTAACGGAATCGAATTGAACAGAAAAGTTCTTGCAGATTTAGCGATGAACCACCCAGTAGCATTCAAAGCTGTACTTAATAAAGTAAAATAAACGTTTTATAAACAATATTTAAACTTATTTACTATAAAAAAACCCATTCGAAAGAATGGGTTTTTTGATTTCAAATTATACGGTATGATTCTTTAACTAAGTTACAAATGAACTACAAAACAACTTATGAAAATTGTATTTTTGCAACTAATATAAAAGATTAAAATTAATGAGTGAGTACTTTTTAGATTCAGTATATAAAGACCTTTCCTATAGTGAAAATGAAATCAGCTATAAAGAGTTTGAAAATTGCACATTCACTAACTGTGATTTTACTAAATGCATTTTTATGGCCGCTACATTTATTGATTGTAGTTTTAATAATTGTAATTTTAATGAGTCAAAAATTAATCATACCTGCTTAAGAACCGTATATTTTAATAAATGTAAAATTAGCGATGTGAATTTTTCAATGATTGATAAGTTTATATTTGAAATACACTTTAAAGATTGCATATTAGACTTCTCTAAATTTTATGCTTTAAAAATGAAAGGAACTTCGTTTATCAATTCGAGTATGGTTGCTGTAGATTTTATGGGAACCGATTTAAGCGAAGTAGTATTTGAAAATTGCGATTTATATCGAAGTGAATTTGATAAAGCAATAGCGATTAAAACTAATTTTAAAACCAGTTCTAACTATACTATAAACCCTGAAAGAACTAAAATCAGGAAAGCTGTTTTTTCAATAGAAGGAATAAAAGGATTGCTTTTTAAACACGATATCATAGTAAGCTAGTGTTTTTTACTATTAGTACTAAACCACTTAATAAATACTGTTAATACTTTAAATTGTAAATTATTCGGAATTTTACATTATTTGTAATTATTTTTTTATAAATTTATAATAGATATATACCCCCCTTTATATCAAGAAGATAGATTAACGAAAGAGTTTCTTTTTCGGAATACTAATAAAAACTTTTTGATAATGGTAGAAATTAAGGGGAATTATGACGAATTGCATACAGCTATTGAATCTCAAAAATCAATAGAAAAAAAAGAAAAAAAGAACAATCAATTATTAGATAGTTTTAAATATTTTTTTAACGAATCGCTTGATTTAATTTGCATTTCGGATTCAGAAAGTAATCTTAAAGTTTTAAATTCGGCTTTTTCAAGGCTATTGGGGTATTCTAAAAAAGAGTTACTCAATAGTCCTTTTACAAAGTTCGTTCACGATGACGATGTTTACACTACCAACATAGAAATTCTAAAATTGAATTCTGGGATTACTACCATTCATTTTGAAAACAGGTGTTTTAAAAAAGATGGAACTGTACTTTATATCCATTGGTGGGCAAAAAAAGATCCAAAAACAAATCAGATTCATTATATCGGTAGAAATATCACTGAGTATAAAAAAAACCAAAATAAATTAAAAAACAGTGAAAATTTATTAAATGATGCTCAAAAAATTGCCAAAATTGGAAGCTGGGAATTCAACTTAGAAACTCAAAAATTGAATTGGTCTAATGAATTGTATGCCATTTTTGAAATCGAGAACAAACCAAATCCAAACTTGTACCAAGAATATATTTCACGTTTTACTTCCGAAGAATTTGAAATTTTACAAACAAAAATTAATCATTTAATACAAACTAAGGAATCTTATGAAATTGAGCATAAGATTCTATTACCCAACAATCGCTTCAAATGGGTTTTCGGTACTGGAATTCCAGTTGTTAACGATGAGGGAAAAGTTATCATTATCAAGGGAATAGCACAAGATATTACCGAAAAAAAATTAATAAGCGACACTGTAAAAGCAAAAGAACAAGCTGAAATTGCCAATAAAGCCAAAACGGAATTTATAGCGAATATGAGTCATGAAATCCGAACACCATTGAACGGAATTATAGGATTTACAGAATTATTAATCAAGACAAAGCTCGATAAAACGCAACTAGAATATACCAATACAATAAATAAATCGGCTGTAATATTGATGGATATTATTAATGATATATTGGATTTTTCAAAAATTGAATCTGGAAAACTTGAATTAAATACGGAAGAAATAGATTTATTTGAACTATTACATCAGGTAATTGACCTTTTCAAATACCAAGCTATTCAAAAAAATATTGATTTAACCTTGAAAATAGACAAACACATTCCGCAAAATATTTTCGCTGACGGTGTTCGATTGAAACAAATTATCGTCAATTTGTTAAGCAATGCAATTAAATTCACTGATTCAGGAAGTGTGAATTTGATTATTTCACAGTTGAAATCCGAAAATGATTTGGTAAAACTGCAATTTTCTGTTAAAGATACTGGTATTGGGATTAAGGAAAATAACCATCACAAAATATTTAATTCGTTTGTTCAAGAAGACAATTCTGTATCCCGAAAATATGGTGGAACTGGTTTGGGACTTCCAATTTCTAATCAATTATTAGGATTAATGAACAGTAACCTACAATTAGTTAGTAAAAATGGAGATGGAAGTACTTTTTTCTTTGTTGTTGATTTCAAAAAAGGAACTACGAAACATAAATCTATACCAACATTTGCAACTTTAGAAAACGAAGAAGACAGTCTTTTCAATATTGATCATTATGAAGTGACCGTTTTAATTGTAGAAGATAACAAAATCAATATGTTATTGGCGAAGACATTGGTTCAAAAAATAATTCCAAATTGCAATATTGTCGAGGCGTTTGATGGAAGTCAGGCAGTTAAGAAAGTATTAAATGAAAAAATAGATTTAATTTTAATGGATATTCACATGCCAATAAAAAACGGTTATGAGGCTGCTATGGAAATTAGAAAATTTAATACTACTAAAAGAATACCCATAATTGCTTTGACTGCGGGTGTTTTTAACGGTGAAAAAGAAAAATGTTTGGCTGCAGGAATGAATGATTTCCTTTCTAAACCCATCATAAAAAAAGATTTAGAAAGTATTTTATTGAAATGGTTGAAATGAAATTCTACCCCAGCCAACCATCACGATCCAAGCTTCTGTATTGAATAGCTTCGGCAATATGCGAAGAAACAACAGTTTCTGCAGCTTCCAAATCGGCAATGGTTCGTGCCACTTTAAGAATTCTGTCGTAAGCTCGTGCCGAAAGATTCAACCGTTCCATAGCCGTTTTTAATAACTGTTTTGACACTTCGTCAAGTGCGCAAAATTCTCTAATTTGCTTGGAACTCATTTGAGCATTGTAATGTACTTTTTCCATTAATTCAAATCTTGCAGTTTGAATTTCTCGAGCAGCAGTAACTCTTTTTCGAATATCAACACTACATTCTGATTTTCTATCGTCCGATAATTTTTCAAAAGGCACGGGTGTAACTTCAATATGTATGTCAATTCTGTCTAAAAGAGGTCCAGAAATCTTGCTCAAATAGCGCTGCATTTCATGAGGAGAAGAAGTTTGTGGAGAATCTGGATCATTGAAAAAACCGCTTGGACTTGGATTCATACTTGCAACCAACATAAATGAAGACGGATAAGTAACTGTGAATTTCGCTCTCGAAATAGTAACTTCTCTGTCTTCCAAAGGCTGACGCATTACTTCCAAAACATCTCGTTTGAATTCTGGCAATTCATCTAAAAATAAAACGCCATTGTGTGCCATAGAAATTTCTCCGGGTTGCGGATAACTCCCCCCGCCTACTAATGCGACATTTGAAATTGTGTGATGCGGACTTCTAAATGGTCGTTGATTCATCAAACCTACTTCTTTCAATTTCCCTGCAACACTATGAATTTTAGTGGTTTCAAGTGCTTCTCGCAACGTCATTGGTGGTAAAATACTTGGTAGTCTTTTGGCAAGCATTGTTTTTCCTGCTCCTGGGGGTCCAATTAAAATTATATTATGTCCACCAGCAGCCGCAATTTCCATACATCTTTTGATGCTTTCTTGACCACGAACATCTGAAAAATCGAATTCTGGGAAATCTAATGTTTTGTTGAATTCAGCTCGTGTGTCTATAATTGTAGGTTGCAAATTCCCTTTTCCTTCCAAGAAATCAATAACTTCTTGCACGTTTTCGACACCATAAACATCTAAACCACTTACAATAGCAGCTTCTTTTACGTTTTGAATTGGAAGAAAAAAACCTTTAAATCCTTCTTCCTTTGCTTTTATGGCAATGGGCAAAGCGCCTCGAATGGGTTGCAAACCGCCATCAAGAGACAATTCTCCCATAATTATGTATTTATCAGATTCTGTAGTTTGAATTTGAGACGAAGCTACTAAAATTCCAATTGCCAAAGTCAAATCATAGGCAGAGCCTTCTTTTCGCAAATCGGCAGGTGCCATATTTATTGTGATTTTTTTGCCGGGCATGGCATAACCATTATTTTTCAAAGCAGCGGCAATTCGGTAACTGCTTTCTTTGATGGCATTATCTGGTAAACCAACAAGGTGGTAACCAATTCCTTTATCAATGTTGACTTCTACGGTTATTGTTGTGGCTTCAACTCCAAAAACGGCACTTCCAAATACTTTTACTAACATGGCGAATACTTTATATTTTGTCTAAAGTACCACTATTTTAATTAAAAAATTGATTTAATTGATAATAATAAAAATCAATTTGAATTAAATAATAAATCCTAGCCGTTACTATTGTATTTATTATTGTTTTTTAAAATTTGAAACTCCTGATTTTAGCCAGTCTTCATAGACTATTACATCGGGTGTGTAACTAATTGTTGGGGTTGTTGCATTCAAATTATTTCCTTCTAAATCGGTTATAACATATAAAGGTTGTGTGTTTGTTTTGTATTTAGAAATCATTAAATCAGTCCATTTATCGCCAATTGTTTCTAATAATTCGCCTGTTGTAGCCGATTTTAATTGTTGTTCTTTCGGCAATTCTCGTTTATCATCTACATATAATGAAATCAAAACTACTTCATTTTTTAAAATTGGTAAAATAGATGGCTCTCCCCAAACGGTATTTTCCATTTTACGACAATTTACACACGCAAAGCCTGTAAAATCAAGCATAATTGGTTTGTTTACAGTTTTAGCATACGCCAATCCTATTTCATAATCATCAAAAACTATAATTCCGTGAGGTCCTGATTTTGCTCCTTCTGGTAAAGCTTCTTTAGAAACGGAAGCCGAATTTTGCCCAATTCCAAATGGACTTTCACTATATTCTATTGGTGGTGGAAATGCATTGATTAATTTTAATGGTGCGCCCCAAAGTCCCGGAATTAAATACACTGTAAATGTCAAAACCAATAATCCCAATGACAATCTACCCACGGAAATGTGAGTTAACGGACTGTCGTGGGGCAAGGTGATTTTTCCAAATAAATAAAGTGCTAAAGTTCCAAAAATAGCTATCCAAATGGCAAGGAAAACTTCGCGTTCCAATAAATGCAATTGCAAAACTAAATCGGCATTTGATAAAAATTTAAAGGCTAAAGCCAATTCTAAAAAGCCCAAAACTACTTTAACTGTATTCAACCAACCGCCTGATTTTGGCAAGGAATTCAACCAACCCGGGAACATTGCAAACAACATAAATGGCAAGGCTAAAGCCAATGAAAATCCGAACATTCCAACAATTGGGGCAATTCCGCCTTTAGACGCTGCATCTACTAATAAGGTTCCAACAATTGGGCCTGTGCAAGAAAAGGAAACAATTGCTAATGCCAATGCCATAAATAAAATTCCTACAACTCCTCCTCTATCTGCTTGTTGATCGACTTTATTAGCCCAAGAATTGGGTAACATAATTTCAAACGCTCCCAAAAATGAAGTTGCAAAAAACACCAATAAACCGAAGAAAATAATATTAAACCAGACATTTGTAGATAACGCATTCAACGCATCGGCACCAAAAATCCAAGTGACCAAAAATCCTAAAACAACATAAATCAGGATAATTGAAATCCCATATAAAATTGCGTTTCTAATTCCTTGCGCTTTGGTTTTGCTTTGTTTTGTAAAAAAACTTACCGTCATCGGAATCATCGGAAAAACACAAGGCGTTAAAAGTGCTGCAAATCCTGAGAAAAAAGCAATTATAAAAATAGTAAACAACCCTTTTTTAGGTTCTTCAATTGGTTTTTGAGGTACTGATTCTTGTGTTTCAACTTCTGTTTTATTGGTTTCGGTTGTAACTTTATTAGATGTAGAATCAACTAAAACCGTGTCTTTTTTTACAGGAAGTATCGCGCTTGAAGCTATAACAGGAATTTCAAATTGAAAGTCTTTGTTTAAGTTTATACAAACTTCTTTGCACGCCTGATAATCAATTTTCAGTTTAATGCTTCTTGTTTTAGAATTTACAATTTTTACTTTTTGTGTTAGAACCACTTTCTTTTCAAAGAAAATTTCATCAACTTCAAATACGGAATTGTATTCTTTTCTGGTTTTGCTTTCTTTCGTTTTTCCAACAAGTTCATAATTTCCTGCGCTTTCCGCAAATTTTAATTCTAATGGAATTGGTCCTCCGTCTGGTGTAAATTGGGAATACACGTGCCATCCATTTTCAATAGTTCCTTCAAGAACTAAATTGAATTCGGTTTCAGAAATTTTTTCGGTTTTGGATTTCCATTTTACGGGATCTAAAATTTGTGCAATTCCATTGGTATAAACCAAAAAAGCAAAGAGTAAAAAAAGTATTTTTTTCATTATTATAGGGCTATTTGTAAACTATTTATTGTTGTATTTTCAATTTTAAATCGCTCGTCTTGTCGGATTCCAACAACCCAAACAATTTCATTAT
>CANFVB010000048.1 GCA_947450355.1 Bacteroidota bacterium | reverse complement strand
TAATCAGTATCATTCAAGGGCTAATCATTGGGTTGGGAGTTTTATTTGTGTATCAATATAGCATTCAAAATGGCGGCGACGAATTCAAAACCAGAACAATGGCATTCACCACTTTGATTTTTGCAAACATCATTTTATCCTTAGTGAACCGTTCCTTTTATTATTCAGTTTTCACTTCACTTCGAAATAAAAACAATATGATGGTATTAATAAATGTAATTACACTTTTGCTTTTGACACTAATTTTAAATGTTACACCCGTGTCAAATTTCTTTATGGTAGTGCCTTTAAACGCTTATGAAATTGGAATTTGCTCTCTGATTGCTTTAGTTTCTGTATTGTGGATTGAAATTTGGAAATGGATTGTGAGACGAAATAAACCTGCGTTTTACTAATGCAAAAGAGTTTCTTTTGTGTAACTATTTAAAATTATCAGCATTTGATTGAATTTCAATTTTTATATTTTACTTAATCGCAATCATAGAAATTTCAACATTTACATTTCTAGGTAGTTTTGCTACCTGAACCGTTTCTCTTGCGGGAGCGGTTTTTTCATCAAAATAACTTCCGTAAATAGTATTTATTTTGGCAAAATCATTCATATCTGAAATGAAAATACTGCTTTTTACAACATCTGCAAAAGTCATATTAGCAGCTTCAAGAACCGCTTTCATATTTTCCATTACTTGTGTAGTTTCAATTTCAATAGTATCCAAAACTAATTCCATAGTTGCCGGATTCAAAGCGATTTGCCCAGAAGTGTAAAGTGTATTATCAACTAAAACCGCTTGGTTATAAGGTCCAATTGGTGCAGGAGCTTTATGGGTATAAATTATTGTTTTCATATATTTTTATCGTAATTGTTTGTCAGCAGTTGTTCTTTTTTCCCATTTAATATCACTCAACACACTGGATTTTATTCCAATAAAGAAACCCCAAAAAGCATTATTTCCAAAGGGTTGCCAGTTGAAATCCATTCTCCAACTCAATAAATCGCGTTCAAATCGAAGTTGCGTATAAGTTACTCCGTGTTGCACAAAATCATATCCAGAGGAAGCTCCAATTTTCCATTTAGGAGTCAAATCTACATTTGCTGAAAGGCTCAACGTATTTCCAATTATCTTATTTTCTCTATTGTTATTGCTATAAGTTAGCGAATAAGCCATAGTTAAATCCCATGGTAATTCAGATTTGAAAAATTCAGTAACTTTATCATCTTTCTTATCCTTATCGTTAAACTGACTTTTTCTTCGGTCGCTGAAATCGGTGTTGGTTCCATATAAATCATCTGAACGTCCGCCATTACGTTCTCCTTGATCATTTTTCTTGTCTTTATCATTACCATCTTTACTCGATAATGAATAATTTAAAGTCATATTAGAACTAGTCATTCTAAATAAACTACCACCATTATTTATATTAAATGTATTAACTCTTCTTCCTGAATTGTCAATTGCATAAGGATCTAATGTGGTTCCAAAATTCACATTCATCTTATTGTTAAATAGAGTCGTTCCACCACTAATTCTAACTGGTGACCATCTAAGGGAGTCAGAAGTCGCATTATAATCAGTATGGAAATTCAAGTTATTTAACAACATTATTTTCTTCGCCTCAGTCTTTGTTGAATCTTTATCTCTAACTTTAGCTTCAAAAGTATTGCTTAAATCGAAACTTACCACTTTTGAATTTCCTAGTCCAGGAGCGCCATAAATTCCTTTCTCAAAACGAGTATATTCTTTTATAATAGTTCCACTTCCATCGGAGGCATAAGTGTCAAAATATTTTTCAAAACTTGGGGTGTAGCTAAATGAAGCCGATGGACGCATTACGTGACGTATGGATTGAATGATTTTTTTATCACCAAAATTGAATGTTCCATATATTGTAGTTCCTAAACTTGAACTAAATGAATAGGTTCTAAAAGCATCAAAACCATTTACATCAGTATCGATAACTTTATTGGTTTGAACATCAAAACTCTTTTTGTTAGTTTTTAAATACCATACTTCATTGTAATTTAAAGTTGTAGAAGCACTGAAATATTTGAATATTTTAAAATTAGTACTCAACGGAATTGAATGTTGCAATCCTGATTTTGCATCTGTAAACATTTGAGGTTTAAAGAAAAATTCATCCGTTGTTTGAATTCGATTATCAGCTTTTAAAGAATATTGCAAATTTATATTCTTGAAAAATCCCTTTTTAGCGCCGTCTTTAGGTGCAAATGGGAAGATACGATCTACGCTCACTTGAAGTGAAGGTAAAGTCATATTTATCGATTTTGTTTGCGTGTTTTGAGAATGTGTCGCACTCAATGACATGTTTACCTGAGGAATAGAATTGAATGTTTTTGAATACGAAACAGAAGAACTTAACGTGTTATTTAATCTTGAATTATTATTTATTTGATTGATAGATTGCTGAAAATAAGTACTACTTCCTAAATTTACAGAAGCTGAAAAACGAGAATTTGGATTTGATTTTTGATCCTTAGAATGCGACCATTGAATATTATAGATATTACTTTTTGAGTAATCTGGATAGCCTCTTTCACTGGTAATTAGGTTTTCAAAACGAATGTTTACGTTACCTCTATATTTATATCGCTTGGCATAAGCTGATTCTCCTCGAAGCGCATAACTTCCATTGGTATAATAATCTCCTAAAAGAGCCAAATCATAATTATCGCTTAATGCAAAATAATAACCGCCATTTTGAAGGGAATATCCTCGCAATCGTGTGTCGTTGAAAGTAGGCATTATAATTCCCGATTGGCTGGTTTCAGACATTGGAAAGAATGCAAATGGTAATACAATTGGTGTAGGAACATTCGCAATAACCATGTGGGTAAATCCAACTACAACTTTTTTTCCGGGTACAAATTTAACTTTACTTGTTTGGAAATAATATTCGGGATTGTCAATATCTTTTGAAGTTGTAAAACGAGCACGTTTCATAAAATATACGGAATCATTTTCTCTTTTTGTAACTTCAGCTTTAATTCTAAAATCATTTTGCTCGGTTCTGGAATTCCAAACTAAGGCTTTTTTTGTTTTATAATTAAATCGAATGGAATCGGGTTCAATAACATTTGTTCCTTGTTTGAAATTAGGTAATTGCGTGTATTTTCCTGTTGAATCTTTTAAACGTCCAGCATAAATTTCGTTTTTCTCATAATCCATTACGATAATTCCAGCTTTCAATTCAATATCTTGATAGTATAACTCGGCTTTATCATACAAAGTCATCTGTTTTTTCTTCTGATTTATTTTTTCATAACCAACAGCTGTTCTTTTAATTTTGCCTTCAAGTAGTGCTTTTTTAGTTTTAAGCGTGTCTTTTTTAATCGTATCTGAAACTTTCACCAAATCTTTTACATTGACATTTAATGTTTTTGGTTCATTTTTTGGAGTGATTTCGGTAGTTTTTTTCGGTAAATCTTGAGAATACGACTTAGCAGATCCTATTGTTAGGAAAAAAGCTAATAAAACGATATTAAATAAGTTTGTATGCAAAGGTTTAAATGCTATTTTTGTAAAAATATGGCTTAGTTATTGAAGTTTCAAAACTACACATAATTTTCGGTCAAAAATAGTCAAATAATAAATTTATAGCCCCAAGGTTCTAATAAAATTAACTTTATATATTTATGTACATAAAAAATAAAATTAAATTCCTAACTATCATAGGATTAGTTGCAGTTTCAATTTCAGGCTTTAGCCAAAGTAAAAAATTCAAAATTACATTAGATGCTGGTCACGGAGCACACGATTTTGGTGCAGTTTATAATGGTCATGTAGAAAAAAACATCGCATTAGGAATTGTTTTAAAAGTAGGAAAAATATTAGAAGACGAATCGGATTTTGAAGTAAATTACACTCGTAAAACAGATGTTTTCATTGGTCTTATTGAAAGAGCAAACATTGCAAATAGGGTAGATGCTAATATTTTTGTTTCTATTCATTGCAATGCAAATAAAAATACTGTTGCTGATGGAACTGAAACGTATGTGATGGGGATGACTAAAAACGCATCGAGTTTGGCGGTTGCAAAAAGTGAAAATGAGGTGGTAACTTTGGAAAAAGATTACAAAAAAAAATATGAAGGATATGACCCAAGTTCTCCTGAAACGTTAATTGGATTGACATTAATGCAAGAGGATTTTTTGAATAATAGTATTTCATTGGCTGCAAAAATAGAAGATTCTTTTTCTGGATTAGGAAAAAAAATTAGAGGTGGCGGGGTAAAACAAGCACCTTATATGGTTTTGCATAAAGCCTATATGCCAAGAGTTTTGATTGAAACAGGATTTGTTTCAAACCCAACTGAAGGAGCTATATTAGACTCGGAAGAAGGTCAAGATAAAATTGCAAATGCTATTGCGGAAGCGATTAAAAGTTACAAAAAAGAGTATTTCGGAAATGGTTCAAATAATAACGACGAAGACAGACCTTCTAAGAAAATAGTAGAAAAACTTTCTAAAGACACAACAACTCCTGTTAAAAAAGAAGAAAAAATTATTGCAGAAGTAATTAAAAAAGAGCCTATTAAAGAGGTAAAGAAAGAAATCAAAAAAGAACCTGTTAGAGAAGTAGTAAAAGAAGTTCAAAATGAAACCGGGGTTGTTTTTAAAGTTCAAATTGCTGCAAGTAGTAAGAAAATGGATTTAGAACCAAGCAATTTTAAAGGTCTGAAAAATATTGATTCTGATTTTAATGGAACCATATATAAATATACTTACGGACAAACATCTGATTATTCTGAAGCGAAGAAATATTTATCGGATGCAAAATCAAAAGGATACGATTCTGCTTTTTTAATTGCTTTTAAAAACGGAAAAAAAATTCCTGTTAAAGAAGCTACCAATTAATGCTACATTAACCAAAGTTTTATTTTAAATTTGTACAAAATATCTGAAATTGAAAATTACTAAAGAGATTAAAACTGGAATATTAGTTCTTTCGTCCATAGCGTTATTTATTTGGGGTTATAGCTATTTAAAAGGAAGAGATTTATTAAATGAATACAAAATTATCTACGTCGAATACGATAATGTAGAAGGTTTGGCATCGAACGCACCTGTTACAATTAATGGTTTGGTTGTTGGTAAAGTTTCAAAAATAAAATTGCAAAATACCACCGGAAAATTAGTAGTTGAACTTCAAGTAAAAAGTGGTTTTCCTTTTTCTAAATCGAGTATAGTAGCTATTTATGAGCCTGGTTTAATAGGTGGAAAACAAATTCAAATCATTCCAAATTTTGACGATAAAAATCTAGCGGTTAATGGCGATACTTTGAAAAGTGCCGTTAAAAAAGGATTGACCGATCTTGTTGCAGAAAAGTTAACTCCGTTGCAAGAAAAAGTAGAGAAAATGGTTTTAAATGCTGATTTATTACTCAAAAATCTTAATGATGTTTTAGATACAAAATCAAAAGAAAATTTAAAAAGTAGCATTTCTAATTTGAATGAAACTTTAGCAGGTTTTAATGCTGCATCTAAAAATGTGAATTCTATTTTGGTTGATAATAAAAGTAAAATTGACGGTACGCTTTCAAATATAAACAAAATATCTTCTGATTTTACTAAAATTTCAGATTCACTTTCAAAATCAAATATCAGTAAAATTGTTAAAAATCTTGAGAAAACACTTAATAATGTTGATAAGTTAATGAGTGACGTTCAATCTGGAAAAGGAACTTTTGGAAAGATGATAAAAGACGAATCATTATATAATAATTTGGATAAAACATCAAAAGAATTGGAATTATTACTTCAAGATGTGCGTTTAAATCCAACGAGATATGTGAATGTTTCTCTTTTTGGAAAGAAAAACAAACCTTACACAACTCCGAAGGACACCATTTCAAATACTAAAAAATAATACTTTATGGGTTATTTAGACACTATCTTATTTGCAATTATCTTACTTTTTGGTTTTGGTTTTTTTACTATTAATATTAGAAAAATTATCAGAAACATTAATTTAGGACAGGATATTAATCGTTCAGACAATCCTGCTTCTCGATGGAAAAATATGGCAATGATTGCGCTTGGTCAATCTAAAATGGTCAAAAGACCAATTGCTGGAGTACTACATATAATTGTTTACGTTGGCTTTGTAATCATAAATATAGAGTTATTAGAAATTATAATTGATGGACTTTTTGGAACCCATCGCGTATTTTCATTCTTAGGAACATTTTATGAAATTCTAATTGGTTCTTTTGAAATATTAGCCTTTTTAGTTTTGGTTGCAGTACTTGTTTTTTATGCTCGTAGAAACATTATTAAATTAAAAAGATTTGTTCATTCTGATTTAAAAGGTTGGCCTAAAAGCGATGCAAATTATATTTTATATTTTGAAATTGTGCTGATGTCTTTGTTTTTATTGATGAATGCAGCCGATTTCCATTTGCAAAATATTCCGGGAGGTTTCGGTCATTATTCTCAAATTAATAATTCTTTTCCAATATCTCAATTTATTGCACCAATTTTCAACGGATTATCAGAATCATTGGTAATGATGTTAGAAAGAGCCTTTTGGTGGATGCATATTATAGGTATATTAATATTTTTAAATTATTTATATTTCTCAAAACATTTGCACATTTTATTAGCATTTCCAAATACTTATTTTGCCAATTTAAATCCTTTGGGACAGTTTGATAATTTAGAATCGGTTACAAAAGAAGTAAAATTGATGATGGATCCAAATGCAGATCCTTATGCAACAGCGCCAATTGATGAAAATGCAATTCCTTCAAAATTTGGCGCAAGCGATGTTCAAGATTTGAATTGGGTGCAATTATTGAATGCCTATACTTGTACTGAATGCGGTCGATGTACTTCAGTTTGTCCTGCAAATCAAACGGGTAAAAAGCTATCTCCTCGAAAAATAATGATGGATACCAGAGACCGTTTAGAGGAAGTTGGTAAAAATATAGATGCCAATAAAGGTGTTTTTATTCCAGACAACAAAACATTATTAAACGATTTTATCACTCCTGAAGAACTTTGGGCATGTACTTCTTGTAATGCTTGTGTTGAAGAATGTCCTGTAAATATCAGTCCATTATCGATTATTATGGATATGAGACGCTATTTAGTAATGGAACAAAGTGCTGCGCCAATGCCTCTAAATGCAATGATGAGTAATATTGAAAACAATGGAGCGCCTTGGCAATACAATCAGCAAGATCGGTTGAATTGGAAAAACGAATAATAATAATCACATTAAAAATTCTCTTATAAGTGAGTTTAAGAGCGTTCTTAACAATTTTAAATAAATTTAGAAACACAACAAAAATGAACTCAGAAGAATTAGACAAGCAATTAGTTGCTGCATCAGAAAATGGTCACACAATTAGTCCAATTTTACCGGAAGGGGTAAAAAATTATTTAATAGACATTGACGGAACCGTTTGTGATGATATTCCAAACGAAGAACCAGAGAGAATGTTGACTGCGGCAGTTTACCCTGACGCATTAATTACTTTGAATAAATGGTACGATGAAGGGCATATTATCTTCTTTTTTACCTCAAGAACAGAAGCGCATAGAGAATATACTGAAATTTGGCTTAAACAACACGGTTTCAAATACCACGGAATGGTAATGGGAAAACCGCGTGGAGGAAATTATCATTGGATTGATAATCACTTGGTTAAAGCAACAAGATACAGAGGTAAATTTACGGATTTAGTTGAAAAAGAAGTTACAATTCAGGTTTTTGATGACGAACACCACGAATAAAAAAGACAACTTATGAATTTTACAAATAAATAGATATAATATGTCAGAAAGTTTAGTAGTACCAACAATGGCAGAAATGTTAGCACAAGGAAAACAGCCAGAAGTTTTATTTTGGGTTGGTTGTGCAGGAAGTTTTGATGATAGAGCAAAGAAAATTACAAAAGCATTTGTGAAGATTTTAAATCGTTCCAATGTTTCTTTTGCTGTACTTGGAACCGAAGAAAGTTGTACGGGAGATCCTGCTAAACGTGCTGGAAATGAATTTTTGTTTCAAATGCAAGCAATGATGAACATTGAAGTTTTGAACGCTTATGAAGCAAAAAAAATAGTTACTGCTTGCCCGCATTGTTTCAATACTTTGAAAAATGAGTATCCTGAATTAGGTGGAAAATACGAAGTGGTTCATCATACAGAATTTTTAAAATCATTGTTGGATGATGGTCGATTAACCATTGAAGGCGGTCAATTTAAAGGTAAAAAAATCACTTTTCACGATCCTTGTTATTTGGGAAGAGCCAATAATGTATATGAAGCACCAAGGGAATTAATTCTTAAATTGGATGCCGAATTGGTTGAAATGAAACGTTCAAAAGCCAATGGTTTGTGTTGTGGTGCTGGTGGCGCGCAGATGTTTAAGGATGCCGAACCAGGAAATAAAGAAGTGAATATCGAAAGAACGGAAGAGGCTTTGGATACAAAATCTGATATAATTGCTGCTGGTTGTCCCTTTTGCAACACAATGATGACCGACGGAATAAAAAATAAAGAAAAAGAAGGCGATGTTAAAGTTATGGATATTGCCGAACTAATTGCAAATGCTCAAGATTTGTAATTATATAAATCAGAATTTAATAAATAAATTACAATGTATATTCCTTTCGAAAATTTACCAGAAGAATCTAAAATATGGATTTATCAATCCAACAGAAAATTCTCTGACGAGGAATTTGCAGCAATTGAAGTCGATTTAAAAGCGTTTATTGAAAATTGGGCAGCACACGGAACCAGTTTGGAAGCGTCGTTTGAATTGAAATACAATCGGTTTATTATTCTTGCCGTAAATCAAGAAGTTCAAGCTGCAACAGGCTGTTCTATAGATTCTTCGGTTCAATTTATTCAAAATTTAGAACAGAAATATGAAGTAGATTTATTGGATAAAATGAATGTTACTTTCAAATTAGGAGAACACGTTGCACATAAAACGTTGCTTGATTTCAAAAAAATGGCAAAAGACAAAGCGGTTACAGAAAACACAATTGTCTTCAATAATTTGATAAATAATATTGCTGAATACAATGAATCTTGGGAAGTTCCAGCAATGGATAGTTGGCACAGTCGCTTTTTTTAAAATAAATTCGTTTAATGAAATCAGTTCTACTTCGTTTTTCTTTAGTTGTTATGCTAATTGCATTCGGAATTTCGTGTTCTACAACCAAAAATATTAAATCTAAAAATCCAATTTCAAATGATTTTGACAGTAATTTATTTGTAGATAAAAAACCTTTCAAAAACCCCTTTTTTTCTGAATCAATTGCAGAAGAACAATGGGTTGACAGTGTTTACAATCAAATGAGTTTTGACGAGAAAGTGGGTCAACTTTTTATGGTCGCTGCCTATTCCAATAAAGATTCTATTCATATAAATTCCATTGACAAACTTATTAAAGACTCTAAAATTGGAGGTTTGATTTTTTTTCAGGGTGGTCCCGTTCGTCAAGCAAATTTGACAAATCGCTACCAATCCAAATCTAAATTACCATTGTTTATTGGAATTGATGCAGAATGGGGATTGAGTATGCGCTTGGATTCTACCTATCGTTTTCCTTGGAATATGACTTTGGGAGCAATTAGAGATGCCAAATTAATCGAAAAAGTTGGTGATAAAATGGGATTTGAAAGCAAAAGATTGGGCGTTCATTTCAATTTCGCCCCGGTTTTAGATATCAATACCAATCCAAAAAATCCAATCATCGGTTTTCGATCTTTTGGAGAAAATAAAGAAAATGTTACTAATAGCGCCATTGCATTGATGAAAGGCGTTCAAAAACAAGGTGTTTTCTCAACAGGAAAACATTTTCCAGGTCACGGAGATACAGAAGCAGATTCTCATTTATCATTGCCATTAGTTAGTTTTTCAAAAGAAAGAATTAACGAAGTTGAGTTTTATCCTTATAAAAAAATGTTTCAGGAAGGACTGGTTTCAGTAATGGTTGCGCATTTAAGCGTTCCAAGTTTAGAGCCAAGAATTAATTATCCGACTTCAATATCTTATAATGTTGTTACCAATATTCTAAAAAATCAATTAGAATTTAATGGCTTAATTTTCACTGATGCTTTAAATATGAAAGGTGCCAGTAATTACAAAAGAGAAGATGGTATTCCGTTAACGCCCGGTGATATTGACTTGGAAGCGTTCTTGGCAGGAAATGACATTCTTTTATTTTCAGAAAATGTTCCAGCTGCAATCGAAAAAATATGTTTGGCATACCAAAACGGATTGATTTCTGAATTTAGATTGTCTCAATCAGTGAAGAAAATATTGAAATTCAAGTATTTTGCAGGTTTAAATAATTTCAAACCTATTAATACTGTTAATTTAATTAAGGAAATTATGCCAACTTCAAACGATGCTTTACAGTATCAATTGTATGAAAATGCAATTACAGTTTTGAAAAATAAAAATGAAATTTTACCAATCAAATCATTAGAAAATAATAAGATAGCGTATGTGAAGTTTGGTGATGATGTAAATAGTTCTTTTGTTTCAACTTTAAAAAAATATACGGAAATTACAGAAGTTGCTAACGAAAATATTGACAGTTTAAATGTGCAATTAAGCAAATTCAATACCGTAATTGTTGGTTTTCACAAATCAGATAAGGCTTGGAAAAAGCAAGATTTTACAGAAACGGAATTACTTTGGTTGCAAGAAATTGCTAAGAAAAATGTAGTTATTTTAGACGCATTTACAAAACCCTATTCCTTACTTCCTGTAACCACTTTTGATGAGATAGAAGCAGTTGTTGTTTCCTATCAAAATGCAGATATTGCTCAAGAAGTTTCGGCAGAATTACTATTCGGAGCGATTGAATCTAAAGGGAAATTGCCAGTTTCGATACTTCCAAATTTCAATGTAAATGATGGTTTGTCAACCGAAAAAATAAATCGTTTGGGATTTTCAACCCCTGAAAATGTTGGAATGAATCCTGCTGTTTTAGCTCAAATTGATGTTTTAGCAAAGAAAGCCATTGATAATAAAATGACGCCCGGATTACAAGTTTTAGTTGCTCGAAAAGGTAAAGTGATTTATCAGAAATCTTTTGGTTCGCATACTTATGAAAACACTACAAAAGTTAAAAATTCTGATGTTTATGACATTGCATCGTTAACAAAAATCGTTTCGACATTGCCAAATGTAATGCAATTGTACGATCAGAAAAAAGTGAATTTAGATACAAAATTAGGAGATATGCTTCCAATTTTCCAAAATTCTGATAAAGCTACAATTCCATTTAAAGATTTATTATCGCATTATGCAGGTTTTCAAGCTTGGATTCCTTTTTATAAAGCTACGTTAGACAGTTCGAAAGTTCCTTTGGCGAGATATTATAGTAAAATAAGTAACGATCAATTTTCAAAAAAGGTTGCTGATAGCTTATTTATTAGAAATGATTATCATGATACAATTATGAAAATGATTGTAAACAGTAAGTTATCAGTCAAAAAAGAATACAAATACAGTGATTTTACATTTATAATTTTAAAAGATTATTTAGAGAGAATGACTGGCAAAAAATTGGATGTTTTGAGTCAAGAAAACTTTTACAATTCACTTGGGATGAACAACACGATGTACAATCCATTAACTAAATTCGATAAAAATGCAATTCCACCAACAGAAATTGATACGTATTTCCGTCACCAATTAATTCAGGGTTATGTTCACGATATGGAAGCGGCTATGGAAGGTGGAGTAGGCGGTCACGCTGGTATTTTCTCGAATTCGATGGATATTGCAAAAATGATGCAGATGTATTTACAAAAGGGAAATTATGGAAATGTTCAGTATTTTTCATCCAAAACTTTTGATGATTTTAACACTTGCTATTTCTGCAAAGAAGCCAATAGGAGAGGGCTTGGATTTGACAAACCTCAATTGGGTGCTTCAGGTCCAACTTGTGGTTGTGTACCAATGATAAGTTTCGGACATACTGGTTTTACTGGAACAATTGCTTGGGCAGATGCTGAAAATGAAATTGTATATGTCTTTTTATCCAATAGAACTTTCCCAGAAGCAACTGTAAATAAACTATCTAAAGAGAATATTCGGGAAGATATTCAGAAGGTAATTTATGATGCAATTGAGAGATAATTACTATTAAATATTTTTTAACGTAAGTTTAATTGTACTACAATCAATTTTCGTTACTTTCGTTACACTAAAATTCATAAATGAAAATCGCAATAGTTTGTTATCCAACATTTGGAGGAAGTGGCGTTGTTGCTACAGAATTAGGTCTTGAATTGGCTCGAAGAGGGCATGAAATTCATTTTATAACTTACAGTCAGCCTGTTCGTTTGGCACTATTAAATCCCAATGTTCATTATCACGAAGTAAACGTTCCGGAATATCCTTTGTTTCATTATCAACCTTATGAATTGGCTTTGTCAAGCAAATTAGTTGATATGGTAAAACTCTACAAAATTGATTTATTGCACGTTCATTATGCCATTCCACACGCTTATGCAGGATATATGGCAAAGCAAATGTTGAAAGCCGAAGGGATTAAAATTCCAATGGTAACAACACTTCACGGAACAGATATTACTTTGGTTGGGAATCATCCGTTCTATAAACCAGCAGTAAGTTTCAGTATTAATAAATCGGATGTAGTTACTTCGGTATCTCAAAATTTGAAAGACGAAACCTATAAACTTTTCAATATTAAAAGGGAAATCCACGTAATACCAAATTTTATTGAATTGGATAAAATCAAAATTGATTCAAATATTGCTTGTCATCGCTCGGTTATGGCAAATGAAAGTGAAAAAATCATTACTCATATCAGTAACTTTAGAAAGGTAAAGCGCATTCCAGATATAATTGAAATTTTTTATAAAATTCAGCAACAAATCCCGTCAAAATTAATGATGGTTGGTGACGGCCCTGAAAAAGAAGTTGCGGAAAATTTATGTCAAAAATTAGGCATTTCTGACAAGGTTATCTTTTTTGGAAACAGCAATGAAATCGATAAAATCCTGAGTTATACTGATTTGTTTCTTTTGCCATCTGAAACAGAAAGTTTTGGATTAGCAGCTTTAGAGGCAATGGCTTGGGGAGTTCCTGTTATTTCAAGTAATTCGGGCGGACTTCCAGAAGTGAATTTTGAAGGCGTTTCAGGCTATTTAAGCGATGTTGGAAATATTGAAGAAATGGCACAAAATGCTATTAAAATTTTAAAGGACGATACTATTTTAGCTAAATTTAAAGAAAATGCATTATCCGTTGCAAAACAGTTTGATATTAAAAATATCGTACCTTTATATGAAGACTTGTATAAAGAAGCTTTAAGTAAAAATATATGAAAAGAATCTGCCTATTATTTGTAAGTATAATTTTATTTTCTTGTAGTACAACAAAATCAAAAGTTGTTGATAAACCTTTGTTTGAAGTATTGACACAACAGCCTGACGGCGGCGGAAATATTCATTTTTTTGAAATTGTATCTACTTCTCAGGAATTCAGAATGCTTCAGGGGGATGACAAACTAAAAGGAAAAATAAAACCTAATGACATTAATGAGTCCAATTTCTTAATATTGAATATGGGTGAAAAATCAATAAATGGTTGTTCTATAAATGTAGTTGATGTTCAAGAAACTGATAATAAAATTATTGTTACGATCAAAGAAACCGAACCAAAAGGGCAGGGAATTGCCTTGGCCGATTATGTTTATCCGTATTGTATTGTGAAGATAAATTCCAAAAAAGAGATTGTTTTCAAATAAATCGTTCCTTTATTCACATAAAAAAACCTTTAATAAATTTTAGTAATCACTGAATTTATTAAAGGTTTAATTTCTTATTTAAAAATATTCTAAAAATTCTACACAAATCTTTAGATAAAAGTCATAATAAATCATTCTCAAAAGGCTAACCATTTAACGTATGATTTACTTAACTAATTATAAAAAATGCTCCAACTGCAATAGCAATTAGAGCATTTTCTTATATAATTAAAATCTAATTAACCAAAACCCATTCGCCTGAAGCCAATAAACTTTCTGCTTTTTTAAATTTCATTTCTTCAATTGTACCAGATGAAACCTGCTGAATTTTCACCGTATCATTTCTGTTAATTTTTGGCATTTCACGAACTATAGTTTCGGTAACTTGTCGTTGTTGGGTTTCCCCAGCTTCCCGATTAGCACTTTCACTGCTTACAATTTCTTCTTTACTTATTTTGTAATTTTCTTTCTGACGCACTTCTTTTGCTTCTTGAATTTTTGGTGCATTTTG
>CANFVB010000047.1 GCA_947450355.1 Bacteroidota bacterium | reverse complement strand
TTCACGTTATTCAAATCTGCGAAAGCTTGTTCTAATCTCGCATTGAATGTCATTTCTCCTTCACGAACCCATTTTCTTGGGTCGTAATATTTTTTATTAGGTTGCTCTGTCCCCTCTGGATTTCCGATTTGAGTTTTCAAATAATCAATATTTTTAACCATATAATCACGAATTCCTTCTGTGTATGCAAATTGCAAATCGGTATCAATGTTCATTTTTATAACACCATAACCAATCGCTTCTCTAATTTCTTCAACCGTAGATCCTGAACCTCCGTGAAATACAAAATCAACTGGATTTTTTCCTGTGTTGAATTTTTCTTGCACATAATCTTGTGAATTTTTCAAGATTTTTGGTGTCAATTTTACGTTTCCTGGTTTGTAAACTCCGTGTACATTTCCAAAAGACGCTGCAATTGTAAAACGTGGACTTACTTTCAATAATTCTTCATAAGCATAAGAAACTTCTGAAGGTTGTGTGTATAATTTTGAACTATCAACATCTGAGTTGTCAACGCCATCTTCTTCGCCACCTGTAATTCCAAGTTCGATTTCCAACGTCATTCCCATTTTGCTCATTCTTGCCAAATACGTTTTACAAATTTCAATATTTTCTTCAATTGGTTCCTCAGATAAATCAATCATATGAGAACTATAAAGCGGTTTTCCAGTTTCTGCAAAATGAATTTCACTTGCGTCCAATAAACCATCAATCCAAGGTAATAATTTTTTCGCACAATGATCTGTGTGAAGAATCACAGTTGCGCCATAAGCTTCCGCTAAAGTATGAACGTGTTTTGCTCCTGCAATTCCACCTAAAATAGCTGCTTTTTCATTTGCATTTGATAATCCTTTTCCAGCATTAAAAACACAACCTCCATTAGAAAATTGAATAATTACAGGTGCATTTAGTTTTGCAGCGGTTTCCAAAACTCCATTTATTGTGCTTGAACCCGTTACATTTATTGCAGGAAGTGCAAATCCTTTTTCTTTGGCATAACTAAAAATTGCTTGAACTGAATCTCCAGTTGCAACTCCAGCTTTAATGTTGTGTGACATTTTGTGTTGTTTAAAAGTTTAAGGATGCAAAATTAATAATTTATAAGATTAGAATGGATAATTAATTCCAATATTTACAACTGAATGTGCAAAATTGTAATCTCTGAACCATCTGCTGCTTTCTTCATCGGCAGGATTGAAGGTTTTAAAACCAAAATCCAAACGAATTACGAAAAAATTAAAATCATATCGAAGTCCAAATCCAGAACCCACCGCACTATTTTTCAGAGAATTTAAATTTCTAAAAACCGATTTTTCATCATCTATATTATCCAAAACATTCCAAATATTTCCTGCATCTACGAACAAAGCACCATTTAATTGCCCAATCATATTGAATCGAAGTTCTGCGCTAAATGCTAATTTTAGATTGGCTTCGTTGAAATCATTAATGCCGCCACTCGCACCAGGACCTAATCCGTAAGACTGCCAAGCCCTATTGTCATTGGATCCGCCTGCAAAATAACTTCTCGAAAAAGGGATGTTATTAGAATTTCCATAAGGAATTGCTATTCCTGCAAAACTTCTAATAGCAAGAATTCTTTTGCGATGCAAATCCCATAATTTTATAAATTCGCCTTCTGCTTTTAAATATTGAGAATATTGAACTTCAAAAAATTTATTGTTTCCATCTTGATTTTTTAGCTGTTTTGAAGTGTTCGCTAGCAATGATAATAAGTTTCCAGCCGATTCTAATTTCCCTCTGAAAATCATAAAATCATTGTCGTTTTGATCTTGTTTTGTGGTTTCAGAATAACTATAACTTGACGAAACAATCAAATCATTTTCTGTTAAACGACTTCTGCGTTCCTCAATACTTCGGATGGTTTTGTAATCGGCAGCAGTTGGAATTACAGTTGGATTTGCGCCTAAAACATCATTTGTAAATCCAAGTGTTCCACTTTCAATAATCAAGTTGTTATCGCTATTAAAATAATTTGGATTTACGGCGTAAGTTGGATTTTGTGCCAATGAATTCAATACATTATAGGAAGATTGATAGATATTGAAGTAATTGCTTGTGTTCACATTTTTCACAAATTGCACATTCAATAATTCAAAACGTGCTTTGATATTTTGCCTCGGACTCCAATTATAATTCATAGAACTAGTGAAATTTTGCTTGTCTAAACCAATGTTTTCTTGTTTGGCATATCCAATTGCAAAACTCGTGAAAGGCAACATACTTTTCGGTATAATTCTGTCGGTTTTTAATGGAAAGAACAACCTTGGAAAATGCAATTTCATATCCACACCATATTCAGAAACATTGAAAAAGTTGTTTTTTATATTGGCAACTTCTTTTGATGAACCAATATTTCCTCTCGCAGCAATTTCTAATGTTTCGGCACCACGAAAAATATTTCTGATGGAAACCGACGTACTTGCCGTAATTCCAATATCCTGAATGGCAGAATGTGTGAAATCAAAATTATAGCCAAAGCTTAATTTCTTCCTTGGCGATAAATAAATGTTGGCAATCAGCGAATTTGCAGTTGTATCTCTCGGGTCAACAGTATATTGAATCGACGGATAATTAAAAACCCTTAAATTACCCAAAGCCCTTGACGTCAATGTTGTTTTTGTATCAGAAAATATACTTCCTTTAGTAATAAAAACAGCGTCTGTAATTGCTTTTGGTCTGAATTTTAATTTTGATTTGCTAAATAAATTGAAGTTTTTATACGTAACGCTATCTGTTATTTTGGATTTATCTTTGGAAGTTAGATTATCCGTATAAATATTAATGTCACTAATTTTATACAATTTAAATGGCAAAATCTTTGTGGAATCACCTTCTCTAATTGATTGATTTTCAATATTTATGTCAATGTTCGCTTTGTTATTTGAATTTAAAGTATCAATAGCATAATTCACATAATTTTGCTGAAAATAATAGGCGCCATTGTTTCTAAAATCAGCGGTAATTCGATTTCTTTCAGCATCAAAATCCAATTTTTTATATTGTTTTCCCGATTTTAAAAAGGTTAATCCTTTATTTATTTTATATAAAGAATCCAATAACGGCGTGTTAATTTTTACCGCAATTGTATCTAAAATAAAGGGTTTCCCAGTTGAAATCGTATAGTTTACTCTGGCCTTCTTTTTGGCTACGGAATCAATTTTGAATTCTCCTTTTGTATTGAAATACCCTTTGTCAAAATAATAAGATTTTAATCTTAGCAAAGAACGATTGGTGCTTTTATCATCTAAAAGCACAGGCGCTTCCCCAGTTTTTTTAAGAAAGGTGTGAATCCCAGAATAGTAAAATGATTTTCCCAATCGATCAACTTGTTTTTTGGAAAGCCATTTGGATAATTGGATATATTTTTCAGGATTTTTAATGAATTTTGACTTATAAATGGAATCGGGATTGGTCGCTGCCAAATTAAAAATATTCAACCGCAATCGATAACCAAGTAACGAACTATTTGGTTTTTGATACAACTGATTTGTGATGTCCTCATTGCTTTCTTTTTTGCCGTTTACTAAAATTTCATTCTTTGTAAGCAACAATTTTCCGTTTGGAACTCTCTTCAAAGTGTTACAAGCAGATATAATTACCGCAATTAGAATAAATAATGATATTTTTGTAGTCTCGTTTCTCAAAGGTTGTGAAATATTTAATTCAAAAGTACGTTATTTCTATGGTTAGTAAAAACCAAATAAAGTTAATCTCGAGTTTGCAACAAAAAAAGTTTCGTTTCGCAAACCAATTATTCTTTGCTGAAGGCGTAAAAGTAATTCAGGAATTATTGAAATCCAACTTTGTATTGGAACATTTATACATAACTGAATCCCTTTTTGATGCCGTTAATTCCGATTTTAAAACTTTAATTTCAGAAAGTGATTTAAAGAAAATCAGTGCTTTGTCAACTCCAAACAATTGCTTGGCAGTTTTTAAAATCCCATCGGTCAAGCCAATAATTGAGCAGGGATTAATCCTTGCTTTAGATGACATTCGGGATCCTGGAAATTTAGGAACAATTTTGAGATTATGCGATTGGTTTGGAATTTCACAAGTTATTTGTTCGGAACAAACGGTAGATATTTATAATCCAAAAGTTGTGCAAGCTACTATGGGTTCTATTGCGAGGTTAAATGTGAGTTATGTAGATTTGAATTTATTTCTACAAAAAACAAGTCTCCCGGTTTTCGGAACTTTTATAGATGGCACCAATATTTATCAGGAAACCTTACCAAAAGAAGCAATAATTGTGATGGGAAATGAAGCTAATGGAATTTCTGGCAGCATCGAAAAAATCATAAAAAACAGATTAACAATTCCTCGTTTTGGCGATTTGCAACAAACAGAAAGTTTGAACGTAGCAACCGCAACCGCAATTATTTTAAGTGAATTTAGAAGATAAATTAAAGTTTCTTAGTGAAAAGTAAAGTTGATAAGAATGGCTCTTGTTTTTAGCGATTCTATATTTGATGTCCAAGGACTATTTGGGTCATTATCTCGAATTAATTCATCTTTCATTCCAAAAACTCCTCGAATGGAAGGCGAAAACTTGAAATATTCAAAATATAAATCAACTCCAAAACCAAGTTCATAATTCGTTGACCATTGTTTCATTCTAAATCGCTGTTGCAAATTGTCATCAGTTGATTTTGCATTACTTCCTAAATTTAACGTAGTAGAAAGCCCGCCTTCAAGATAAGGACGAACGTTTCCAGTTCTTAATGCGGAAAATTTCAGCAATAATGGAAAATGAATATACGTTGATTTCACTTCTCTGTAATAATCTAATTCGCGAGTGAAATTTGGGAATGTTAGATTTCTTTGGGTGTAATACAATCCAGGTTCAAAACGCAAATTGATGTATTCCTGAAGTCGTACATCACCCACTAAACCCACATTAAATCCCGAAGTATTTTCAACTTCAATGTCTTTTGGTTGTATATTTTTATAATCAATTTTGAATCCATAAGAGTTAAATCCTAAAAAATAACCCCAATAAACGTTGCTTTTATCAAAATTTTCTAAATTAACAAGCGGGTCGTAACTGAACATTCCTTTGGTTTGGGAATGTACAACACTTGTAAATGCTAATAAAAGTATAACAACTATTTTTTTCATAATGGTGCTGAACAATCTCAGTATTATTTTTTTGTAGCAGAATAAATTGTGGCAACACCAAATGTTTGTGGCATCGATACAACATCTATAAACCCAATTTTCCTCAAAATATTGTTTAAAACTTCACCATAAGGAAAAACAGACGCTGATTCAGATAAATATTGATAGGCAGAATCGTCTTTTGAAAATAATTTCCCAATTAATGGAAGTATGTTTTTCGAGTAAAAAGTATAACCTTGTTTGTAAGGTGTTTTTTCTGGAACCGATGTCTCTAAAATCACAAAAATTCCGTTAGGCTTGAGCACACGCAGAATTTCAGCCAATCCTTTTTCTAATGTTTCAAAATTTCGAACTCCAAAAGCAACGGTAATGGCATCAAAAGTATCGTTTTCAAAAGGCATATTTTCTGAATCTGCCAATATCATTTCTATTTTATCAGATAATTTTTTTGCTTCAATTTTTTTTCTTCCCACATCAAGCATTCCTGCAGAAATATCCAATCCCACAATTCTTTCAGCACTTGTTTCCGTCATTAATATGGCTAAATCTCCAGTTCCTGTGGCAATGTCTAAAACGGTTTTTGGGTTTTTATCAGAAACCAATTGCAGTACTTTTTTGCGCCATTTAATGTCAATTCCAAATGAAATTACACGGTTCAACCCGTCATAATTGCCAGAAATCGTGTCAAACATTTGTGCTACTTGCTCTTTCTTTCCTAATTCCGAATCTTTATAAGGAGTAATATTTTTTGACATTATTTTTTAATTTGGGCAAAGGTAACGATTATTTTAATTTGTGAAATTTCTTTCAATTCCGAAGCGACTATTTATTATAATTTAATATAAGTCTGAAAACTGAAATCGTGAGCGTGTTTTTCATCTTTCGGATGAAATTCTTCATTGGTAAGTTTCCATTCTGAAAAATCAATTTCTGGAAAAAAGGCATCCGCTTCAAAAATCTCATTTATATAGGTAAGTTCAATTTTATCTGTAAATGGAAGTCCCAATTTATAGATTTCGGCGCCGCCAATTAAAAAAACATCTTCGTTTTCAGGACAAATTTTAAAGGCGCCCTCGATACTATTTACCACAATACAGCCTTCGGGATTGTAGTTTTTTTGTCGTGTAATTACTACATGTGTTCTATTCGGTAATGGTTTTGGAAAACTTTCAAATGTTTTTCTGCCCATTATAATATGGTGTCCAGAAGTTAATTCTTTGAAGCGTTTGAAATCATCAGGCAAATGCCAAATAATTTTATTGTCTTTTCCAAGGGCATTGTTTTGGGAAGTAGCGGCAATTAATATTCTCATTATATAGTATGTTTTTTTGAAAAATCACTTTCAACTTTGGATTGAAATTCATCAATTTTTTTTTCTTGCTGCGCAATCAATCGTTCAATTTGAGTTCGTTCCCAATCTTTATTCATAAATCGTTTGGTTATGAAAACATTGATAAAATGAAGAATAAAAAGGAAAAACCAAGTGGAAGAAACCCATAAAAACCAATTATTAGGTTCGCCAACTTTAAATATTTTATTGGCGACAAGCATAAATAAGCTGCTAATTAAGAACAATACAAAATGAAAATACAATCTTTTCTTTTGCTTGATTCTCAGCCGGGCATATTCGTAAAGTTCGTGCGGTGTTGTTCCCATTGCAATAAAATTATTTAATAAAGGTAGGAAATTATTTTCAAAAGCGGAAAATGTATCTGATTTCCACTTTTTTAAATCGAATTTAAACCGCTACAGCCCCTCGAATTCCTGGATGTGGATCGTATCCTTCAAGAGTAAAATCTTCAAATTTGAAATCGAATATATTTTTTATTTCTGGATTTAATATCATTTTGGGCAATTCTCTTGTTTCTCTCGAAAGTTGTAATTCGACTTGTTCAAAATGATTATTGTAAATATGTGCATCGCCAAAAGTATGGATGAATTCGCCAACTTCTAAATCACAAACTTGCGCAATCATCATTGTAAATAAAGCGTAGGAAGCAATGTTAAAAGGAACTCCCAAAAATATATCGGCACTTCTTTGGTACAATTGACACGATAATTTACCTTCGGAAACATAAAATTGAAAAAAGGCGTGACACGGTGGTAACGCTACTTTTCCATTGGCTACATTCTCTGCAAAAGATTTTGTAGTATCAGGCAAAACACTCGGATTCCAGGCCGAAACTAACATTCTACGGCTGTTTGGATTGGTTTTTAAAGTTTCGATTAATTCTGTAATTTGGTCAATTTCTTCGCTGTTCCAATTGCGCCATTGGTGTCCGTAAACAGGTCCTAAATCACCCGATTCATTTGCCCAATCATCCCAAATTTTAACGCCATTTTCTTTAAGATATTCAATATTTGTTTCACCTTTTAAAAACCAAAGTAACTCGTGAACAATAGATTTTAGATGCAATTTTTTGGTAGTTACCATCGGAAAACCTTGGCTTAAATCGAATCGCATTTGATATCCAAAAACGCTTTTTGTTCCTGTTCCTGTGCGGTCTCCTTTTTGTGTTCCGTTATCTAAAACGTGTTGTACTAAGTCTAAATATTGTTTCATTTGTCATTGCGAGGAACGAAGCAATCTGTTCCTTATATAGGTTACTATTCTCTTTTTGAAATTTCGTCTCTAATTTTTGCAGCTTCTCGATAATCCTCTTTTTCCACGGCGGCATCTAATAAATCTGTTAATTCGGACATACTATTCTTGGAATAAATGCTTCCAGAAACCGCATTGTCTTCAATTCCAAAAGTATCTGGGTTTGATAATACATCATCAATTTCTTGAGAACTTCTGTCGTTGTCTAATAAATTGGTTTTCAAATAAATCCCCGCTTTATCAAGTATGTTTTTATAGGTAAATATTGGTGCGTTGAATCGCAATGCCAAAGCAATCGCATCGGAAGTTCGTGCGTCAATAATCTCTTCAATTTTGTCTCTTTCGCAAATAATACTCGAATAAAAAACACCATCAACTAATTTATGAATGATAATTTGTTTGACTACAATATCGAAACGCTCCGCAAAATTTTTGAATAAATCGTGCGTGAGTGGGCGAGGGGGTTTGATTTCTTTTTCTAAAGCAATGGCAATAGATTGTGCTTCGAAAGCCCCAATTACAATTGGTAGTTTTCGATCTCCATCTACTTCGTTCAAAATCAAGGCGTAAGCGCCATTTTGAGTTTGACTGTAAGAAATCCCTTTTATTGTTAGTTTTACTAAGCTCATAGTTGCAAAAGTACAATGTATTGTATAAAGTTACAAAGAAAATGCGGTTATAAAACCAAAAAAGGTTGTCTAAATATTAAATTTATTCAGACAACCTTGTATTTTTTAGTGTTTTAAACGATTTAATTATTCGCTTTAAATGCTTTTAACTTTTCAATTAATTGTGGTACGATTTCAAATGCATCGCCTACAACTCCATAATCTGCAACTTTGAAGAATGGTGCTTCGGCATCGGTATTGATTACCACTTTTACTTTTGATGAGTTAATTCCAGCAATGTGTTGGATGGCTCCAGAAATTCCAATTGCAATATATAAATTTGCGGCTACGGGTTTTCCTGTTTGCCCAACGTGTTCGCCGTGAGATCTCCAACCCAAATCGGAAACTGGTTTTGAACAAGCAGTTGCAGCACCTAAAACAGAGGCTAATTCTTCAATCATTCCCCAATTTTCAGGACCTTTTAATCCTCGACCAGCAGAAACTACTATATCCGCATCGGCAATTGTAACTTTTCCTGATGCTTTTTCAACAGAAACTACTTTCACGCCAAAGTCAGCGTCGTCAATTTTTGGATTGAAATCTTCTTGTGTTAATGTAGTTGCATTTTCGAAAATACCATACGAATTTTTTGAAATACTCAATACTTTTATAGCTGTAGCAATTTCAGTTGTGTTGAACGCTTTGTTTGAAAAAGCGGTTCTTTTTACTTGAAATGGCGAAATGCTCACTGGAAGTCCAACAACATTGGAAGCGAAACCGGCTTCTAATGCTACAGAAACTAATGGTGCCAAATACAAACTATCAGTTGTTGATGATAATATTATTATTTGTGCATTTTCCTTTTGTGCCGCTTGTTTTATTGCATCCGCGTAAGCTTTTGCTGTAAATCCAGATAATTTATCGTTGTTTACTTTCAATACTTTATCAACTCCATAATTTGATAATTCAGAAACATCACCAGCATTTATAGTAATTGCCGTTAAAGTTGTTCCTAATGATTCCGCTACTTTTTTAGCATAAGAAGCCAATTCGAATGCTACTTTTTTAAATTTTCCTTCTGCAGATTCTGCGTATATTAATATTGACATAATAATTTTAGATTTTTCCTCTCCCCAGCCCTCTCCAAAGGAGAGGGTGCCAGAACGAGAATGTTACATTGTTTTTATTTTTTCTAGTTCCCCTCCTTCGGAGGGGTTAGGGGAGGCTTTTTTATATAACTTTCGCCTCGTTGTGTAATAAACTGATTAATTCATCCAAATTATCGGCACTTACTAATTTCACAGCTGATCTTGGTGCTGGTTTTTCAAATTTTATAGCTTTCGTTTCTGATGAAGCTACAACAGGTTCTAAAATAGTGAGTACTTTAGTTCTTGCTGTCATAATGCCTCTCATATTTGGAATACGCAAATCTTTTTCTTCAACCAATCCTTTTTGTCCTCCAATAATTAAAGGTAAAGAAGTGGAAACAGTTTCTTTTCCACCATCGATTTCTCTTGATGCTGTCGCAGAATTTCCTTCAACGGTAAGGCTCACGCAAGAATTCAGGAAGTTATATCCCAATAATCCTGCTACCATTCCGGGAACCATTCCTCCATTATAATCTAAGGATTCTTTTCCTGCAATAATCAAATCATAACTGCCATTTTTAATGACTTCGGCTAATTGTTTTGCAACAAAAAATCCGTCAGTTGGATTGGTATTGATACGAATTGCTTCGTTTGCTCCAATCGCTAATGCTTTTCTTAAAGTAGTTTCGGTTTCTGGACCGCCAACATTTACAACAGTAACCGTTGCTCCTTGTTGTTCTTGAAACCAAATGGCACGAGTTAAACCAAATTCATCATTTGGGTTAATTACAAATTGAACGCCATTGGTGTCAAATTCAGAATCGCCATTGGTAAAATTAATTTTTGAAGTAGTATCAGGAACGTGGCTGATGCAAACTAATATTTTCATTTTTTGTATGTTTTAAATGCTGTTTTTTCAGGGTACTAAATTACTAATTAATTTTCATTTATTTTACTATGCACGCATAATATTTTAATAAAATTGTCAATACTATATCGATTTCGTTGCCCTGATTGCAACGGCATCCCTCGCTTTTGGGCGAGGATATAGTGGAAAGCAGGAAATAGCTCCAAATAAATTTACATAATTTTATGCAAATAAATGGTAGAAAATATTTATTTTTGCGACAGAAAATTAAAGAAAAACATATAAATATATGAGAACTATACAATTTAGAGAAGCCATTTGTGAAGCGATGAGTGAAGAAATGCGTCGTGATGAATCCGTATATTTAATGGGTGAAGAGGTTGCCGAATACAATGGTGCCTACAAAGCTTCTAAAGGAATGTTAGCTGAATTTGGTGCAAAACGTGTAATCGATACGCCAATTGCCGAACTTGGTTTTGCTGGAATTGCTGTTGGTTCTGCAATGAATGGTTGTCGTCCAATTGTTGAATATATGACATTCAATTTTTCATTAGTAGGAATTGACCAAATAATAAATAACGCTGCAAAAATGCGTCAAATGTCTGCGGGACAATTTCCAATGCCGATGGTTTTTAGAGGGCCTACAGCATCTGCGGGTCAACTTGGAGCAACACATTCACAGGCTTTTGAAAGTTGGTTTGCGAATACACCCGGATTGAAAGTGGTAGTTCCATCAACAGTTTATGACGCAAAAGGATTGTTAAAAGCGGCAATTCGTGATAATGACCCTGTAATTTTCATGGAATCGGAACAAATGTATGGCGACAAAGGAGAAGTTCCTGATGGCGATTATATTATTCCACTTGGAGTTGCAGATATTAAAAGAGAAGGAACTGATGTAACAATTGTTTCGTTTGGAAAAATTATTAAAGAAGCGCACATCGCTGCTGATGAATTAGCAAAAGAAGGAATTTCTTGTGAAATTATCGATTTGAGAACAGTGCGTCCGTTAGATTATGAAACGATATTAACGTCAGTTAAAAAAACAAATAGGTTGGTAGTTCTTGAAGAAGCGTGGCCTTTTGCAAGTGTTGCTTCAGAAATTACTTATATCGTTCAAGAACGTGCTTTTGATTTCTTAGATGCTCCAGTTCAAAGAATTACAACTGCCGATACACCAGCGCCTTATTCTCCAACATTGTTGAAAGAGTGGTTGCCAAACGCAGGTGATGTTGTAAAAGCGGTTAAAAAAGTGATGTATAAAAAATAGATAATAAACCTAAATTTTTATAATTTTTAGTCGGTTGGAATATTAACAGTCTATAAATTAAAAATTACTATATTTGAAACTTCATCAATATCATTTGGTGAAGTTTTTTTTTGACTTATGAAATACAAATTAATCACACTTATATTTATATTTTTAACAGGATTTACTTTTGCACAAACAAAAGTAAGCGGAATGGTTGTGGACAATGACAACCAACCCGTTCCTTATGCAAATGTTGTTTTCAAAGGAACCACCGAAGGAGTTGTAACCAATGAAGACGGGCGTTTTTATATAGAATCGCAACTTACTCATAAAGTTATTGTAGTTTCTTTTGCAGGATTTGAAACCAAAGAAGTGGTGTTGCCAAAAGCCGTTAACTATGATTTTAAAATCAAAATTAGTGACGGAGTTAAATTGCAGGAAGTGGTTATTTTCACTGGAAAAACTTCCAAAAAGAACAATCCCGCCTTGGATATTCTTCGTAAAATTTGGGAACGAAAACGCAAAAACGGCTTACGTCAATTCAGCCAATACCAAATGGAAAAGTATGAGAAAGTAGAATTTGATATGAATACCATCGACAGTGCTTTTATGAAAAGTAAGGTTTTCAAAGGAATGGAATTTATTTTCAAACAAGTCGATACTTCAAAAGTTACAGGAAAAACCTATTTGCCAATTTTCATCAATGAAGCACTTTCAAATGTTTATGGTGATAATATAAAAGGTAAAGTCAAAGAAATTTTAAAGGCTAATAAAAATTCGGGTTTCAATACCAATCAACAAATTATTGCCTTGATAAAAGACTTGTATAATGAGTATGATATTTATAGTAATTACTTGAAATTTTACGATAAAAGTTTCACAAGCCCGCTTTCAACAACAGGAATTGATGTTTATAATTACGTTTTGCGTGACAGTTCTTTTATAGATAAAAAATGGTGTTATAACATTGTGTTTTATCCAAGGCGAAAAAATGAACTCACTTTCAAAGGTGATTTTTGGGTAAATGATTCTACTTATGCCATCAAAAATATAAATATGGCGGTCACAAAAAGCGCCAATATTAACTGGGTCAAGGATATTTATATTGAACAAGAATTTGAAGTGATGAACGATTCAATATTCTTGTTAACAAGAGATTATATGATGACAGATTTTTCTTTTAGCAAAAATGAAAAATCAAAGGGAATGTATGGAAAACGAACAACACTCTATAAAAATCATCAATTTAATATACAAAAACCAGATGCATTTTACAAAGAAGAAATTGATAACCCAGACGAATCTATCTATTTGAAACCAGATGCATTTTGGGAAGAAAATCGTTTTGAAAATCTAAACAAAGACGAAAAAGGAGTTTATAAAATGCTCGATACTTTGCAAACTAATAGGAAATTCAGGCAAATATATGATTTGGTTACCATTTTAGGAAGTGGTTATTTACATAAAGGTGGCGTAGATTTAGGACCCGTTTTATCAACTGTAGGCTACAATGATGTTGAAGGATTTCGATTGCGAGTTGGTGGACGAACTTATTTTGGACCCAATGACCCCTGGAGAATTCAAGTCTATACAGCCTATGGTTTTAAGGATAATAAATTCAAATATGGAGTTTCTGGAAAATGGTTACTCAATAAAAAAAACCGATTAATTATTGAAGGAGGAACCAGAAGAGATGTAGAACAAATTGGTGCAAGTCTAACTACTTCCAACGATGTTTTAGGAAGAAATTTTGCTTCTTCATCACTTTTTGCTGCTGGAAATAACGGTAAATTAACCAATGTTAATTTCACTTCATTTGCAATAGAAATTGAACCAGCAAAAAATTTAACATTACAAACAGGATTTTCATTTAGAACATTAGTATCTGCTTCGCCGTCATTCAAATTGGATTATTACACCACTTTACCAGATGCTTTTGGAAATGGTGGAATTACAAAAGCCGACCTCAAACAATCTGAAATTAATTTCCAAATTGATTATACACCAGGAAGAAAAACAATCGGATTTGCAGTAGAACGTTCAATTGTTAGCAGCCCATATCCAAGGTTTTTTGTCAATTACAGCCAAGGATTAAAAGGAGTTTTAAACAGTGATTTCGATTATAAAAAACTCCAATTATATTACAAACAACCCTTTATGATTGGACCACTAGGACAATTAAATTCTATCATAGAATTAGGAAAAACTTTTGGGGAAGTACCTTTAGGATTAATGAGTATTATTCCTGGAAATCAATCCTATTTTACCATAAAAAACACATTCAACCTTCTAAATTTCTATGAATTTGAAGCCGATCAATACGCAACTTTACAATTAGAACACAATTTTGGAGGTCGAATTTTCGCAAGAATCCCTTACTTAAGAAAACTAAATTGGCGTGAAACAATCGGCGTAAAAGGAGTTTACGGAACCATTTCCGATAAAAATAGAGCTTTAAATGCATCAGAATTAATCTACAAAGCACCTGAAAATGGCTACTGGGAATACAACGCTGGAATTGGAAACATCTTTAAAGTCTTCAAACTTGAATTCAGTTGGCGAGGTACTTACGTTACTCCGCAAACCAATAATTTTGGAATAAAAGGCTCATTTGGTTTCTATTTTTAGAAGCTATTCCAGCGCTACATTTCAAGTCCTCACTAAAAAAAGTGTTTTTCTATACTATATAAAGAGCTTCCTTTGGTCGCTTTTCTATAGCAAGAAAAACTACTTTTTTTAGTTCCGGGCTCATATCTTTGTATTGATTACAATTATAAGAAATACTTATCTTTGAAATAGTAATAATTGATAACAAAACAAAGTTGCATAATCGTAGTCGGGCTAGATACATTTAATGATATTGCTGAGAAAGGAAGATCAACTTTGTTTTTA